>NZ_JBGFCE010000012.1:0-143008 GCF_041205415.1 Falsihalocynthiibacter sp. BN13B15 | reverse complement strand
AGCGCCACCATGATCCATCAGGGTAGCGGAATAACGATATCGTGCCAAAATGGACACGAACGTCAAAAACTCTTAAGGGCACCAAGATCAGCCGGGTTTCCACACAGCCTCTCCGCTGAGCTGACCTCGGTGCCTTGCCCCAATAGGCCAAAGCTGTGGAATTCCTTATGTCACAGTAATTGCTCTGTAGGGAACGTTTCAAACTTGACTAGTCGAAAGCAAAAAACCTAAGCGTAATTACGATCTATTTACGAATTTTTTTCACAAATTATTGAAATAAAACATTAAACTTTGCTTCTAGAGCGCACCAGTATTTTTACCCGATGCAGTGAAGATCCCTTTTTATATGAGGTTATTCAGGGGGTTGTGGGGGCGTTTCTCTTACTGAATTGCGCTAAAAACCATTAAAATCGCCATGCAAGGTATACGAAATTCCAAGTCCTTTAAAAAGCGCGTTTAGCATTGCGTGCAAGGAATGAGGGATCATCAAAGTTAACCGCCGCCGTTTGCCCGTAGGAGAGATGGCGGCCTTAGATCAGGCGATCACCTTACAGGGTTGGAAAATTCCGGACGTTTTCGCGACTGTGTACCGATTGCGCCAAGCGGGCCAACTCGCTTTTCATCGCGTTAATACGGCGCGATAACCCCACGACATTCGGGGATTTGTTGCCCATTGAGGGGGTCGCCCGAACAGCAGGCTTGATTGAAGCCCGAAACGCCCACAACATGCAGAAAATACATTCCATTTGCGGTGTGTCTAAAATGATGTCTGTGGTGACATCAGGGATAAGGTTGAAGAATGACGATTGAAGATGAAAAAGCGCTCTTGGAAACATTGGCAGCACAGGAAGCGCAACTGGTGTTTCCGAAGTTCAGCACTGATATGGCGTTGACGCTTGGCGCTCGGTTGATGGCGCATGGTCAGGAACATGACTTACCGATCTCGGTTAATATTTCCCGCAACGGGCAATGCCTTTTTACCTGTGCACTGACGGGGGCTCGCCGCGATAACGAGGTCTGGATTCAACGCAAAAACCGTGTCGTGAACCGGTTTGGCCATAGCTCGTTCTATATGGGGACGCACCTGCGCGCTCTGGGAACAACAATGGAAGCGAAATACCTGTTGCAGGAGAGCCGTTATGCGGCGCACGGCGGGGCGTTTCCAATTCTGATCAAGGAAACGGGCCCGATTGGGACGGTGACGGTTTCGGGGCTATCGCAACGGGATGATCATGATCTCGTTGTAAAGTTTCTAGGTGAATTGCTGGCGGAAACTTGATGGCGGCGGCTTGGGGCTGAAAATTTTCCCGAGCTTCCATCTGGCGACCATTGGCAATTGCCGCCAACTGGCTTGAGAGCAGATCTGTGAAAATACGCGCGACAAGCGTTTAGGGAGTGAGGGTACCTCACGCCAGCTAAAGCTATTTCCGAGAAAAAATTACGCTTCGAATGATTGAATACGTTTGCAATATTATTGGACGTTGATAGTATTCCTCTAGAAATTTCACACTCAATCTCTATCGAATAGGAAAAGTTATGCAGTCCACTTGCCCACCGTTCAAGGGTATTCACCAGCTTTGCAAACCAAAAGACAACGGAGCATCAGACGCGACGGATATCTCAAATTTGGTGAGTAAAGTCCTGTTTGCAGTTCAAAAGGACGGTGATCACGCCGTCGCAGAATTTGCTTTGAAGTTTGACCAAAGTGATCTGACCGAATTTGAGGTGTCGCTTGAGGACCGCGAAGCCGCTCTCAGGGAGCTTGATCCGCAAACGCGCGCAGACACTGAATTTGCGATTGCAAACGTACGCAAGTTTGCGGAGGCGCAACTGGAAACGATGCTGCCACTTGAAATAGAAATCCGCAAAGGTGTTCATCTTGGGCACCGGATTATTCCGATTGAACGGGTGGGTTGCTATGTGCCGGGGGGCCGCTATCCGCTGTTGTCCGCGCCGATCATGACTATTGTTCCGGCCAAAGTCGCGGGCGTGGATGAGGTTATCGCTTGTTTGCCACCGAATGCGCATCGGGCGATGATTGCGGGCTGTCATTTGGCGGGGGCTGATCGCATTTTCCGCATTGGCGGCGCTCAAGCGATTGCAGCGATGGCGTTTGGCACCGAAACCGTTCCCGCCGTTAACAAGATCGTGGGGCCGGGCAATGCATACGTCAACGAGGCCAAGCGGCAGGTTTTTGGGCCAATTGGCATCGACCAACTCGCCGGACCCTCCGAGATTTACACCCTTGCCGATCATACGGGCGACGCGGAGATGATCGCGACCGATCTGCTGGCCCAAGCGGAGCATGATGTGCGCACGCGTGTCGGTTTGATCACCACGGATTCCGACTTGGCCCATGCCGTCAAAGACGAGATCGAGAAGCAACTTAAGGTTCTTGCCACCGCAGAAACGGCCGAACAAGCATGGCGGGACTATGGCGAAATCGCGATTTGCGACGACGAGGCCACGATGATTGCCTACTCTGATTTCATTGCCGCCGAGCACTTACAGGTTCATACAGCTGATCCCAAAGCCTTCGCGGAAAAGCTGCGCAACTACGGCTCTTTGTTCATCGGCGAGCTGGCGAGTGTTGTCTATTCCGACAAATGCTGTGGTACCAACCACACGCTGCCGACCATGGCGGCGGGGCGTTATACTGGAGGGTTGTGGGTTGGAACCTATGTGAAAATCGCGACCCATCAATGGATGGAGCCCGAGGGGGTGATGGCCGTTGGGCCGTCCGCCGTGCGTCAAAGCACGAGTGAAGGCCTAGACGGTCACAGACGCGCGGCCCAGTTGCGACTGGACCGGCTTCAAGCGCTGTAAGGGTCGCCCGCGCCGTGGTCGGTGGCGGCTTCAAAAGCCGCGCCGACACGGCACACGGTGGCTTCGTCGCCGTGCCGTCCTACGATCTGTAGGCCCATCGGCAATCCGTTGGCAAATCCCATCGGAACGCTCAGGACAGGGTGGCCCGTCACGTTGAATGGCAAGGTACGCATCGCTGTCCATACGGTTTTGCCCTCGGCAAAGGCGCTAAACGGTGGCGCGGGGGCCATTGTGGTTGGTAGGATCAGGACGTCATGGTCCCTCAGAAGTGTATCAACTGCTGCGCCAAACCCTCCGACAAATTTCTGTGCAGCCACGAGTTGGCGCGAAGTGACGGATTTTCCGGACAGGATGCTTTTCGCAGCGGCCGGCCCCACATCCGACGGTTGCGCCTCAATTGTATGGCCATGGGACGCGTATTCTCCGGCAAGGATGATTTGGGCTGCCGCGGCTTCAACGGCGGCATAATCAGGCAATTCAACCAAGCTCACTTGGGCGCCACAAAGGGATAGGACCGAGGCGGCTTCATCCATCAGGGGTTCGAGGGCCGGATCGGCCGCCGTGTCGGCACACCACGCGCGGCCATAGGCAATACGCGTTCCAACCACACCCAACAGTTCGGCGCGTGCAGATTTTGTCAGAACGGCAAAGACTGCAGCCGCCTCTGTGACGTTGTGCGCAATCGGGCCGACATGGTCCAGAGCCGTGGCAAGGGGCATGACGCCGTCAAGGGACACCGCGCCATAAGTTGGCTTAAGTCCGACAACCCCGCAGTAGGACGCGGGGCTGCGCACCGATCCGCCCGTATCTGTTCCAAGGGCAATGCGTACCATTCCAGAGGCCACAGCCGCCGCCGATCCAGACGAGGAGCCACCCGTCACATGGGCGGGATTCCATGGGTTGCGGGGCTGTGCATAGAGGCTGTGTTGATCGGGACCAACGGTCGCCAACTCATAGGTCGCAACCAAGCCCAAAGGAACCGCACCTGCGTCCAGCAGGGTTTGCACAGAGGGGGCGGTGGAGGTTGCGATACGATCTTTTTGCAAGCGTGATCCCCAGCGCACAGGCCACCCTGCTACGTCGAAAATATCCTTGATTGCGAAGGGAATACCGTGCAGCGGGCCGAAATCCTGCCCTGCCGCAAAAGCGGTATCTGCTGCCTGTGCTGCGGCCGTGGCGTCTTCAGGGGCCACATGCACAAACGCGCCAATCGCTGGGTTGCGGTCCGCGATCCTTTGGAGGTGTGCCGCGACAAGGATGGTGGCTGTTAACGGTCCGGATCGCAGCGCCGTCGCGGCTTCGTCAATCGACAGGTCGGCGGGATCGATCTTCATGTGCGTGCGCGTTCAAAATTCGCCCAAGCTTTTTCAAACCGTGCGAAATCAAAGCCAGCTTCCTGTGCGGGGCCAAGGACCAACTGCTCGGTTTCCTGCATCTTGGTGATTGCTTGGGCGAGGTGGTCGATCACCTCGGGTGGCACAACGACCGCCCCGTGCTGGTCCGCGTGGACCAAATCCCCAGGGGACACTGTTAGTCCAAAGATCGTCACGGGGCCGTCAAGTTCGGTGACGTGGACGAAGCCATGACTGGGGCCGATGGAACCCGCCACCACGGGGTAATCTGGTGCCATATCTCCAAGGTCGCGCATCACGCCGTTGGTCACCGTCCCCGACAGACCAAAGCCCTTGTGGATTGTCGTATTCACTTCGCCCCAAAAGGCGCCAATGGCGTGGGGATAGTCCTCGTCCTCAACGACACAGACAGAGGGTTTGGGGGCTTCTGCCATTTGTTTGTAATAGGCCATGCGACGGGCGCGGATCACATCTGCGGGCTCGCTTGGCGGGGTTATGGCGGCAATTTTGGCGGTGCTGGCATAGCCGACAACCACGCCGACGGGATCATTGATCAGCATTGTGCCGCGGGTGAAGGCGTTAAAACCGCGCTTGCCTTGGGCGACTTCGATGGCGTTGCAGACGGTAGGCGTATCAACAGAGCGCAGGAGTGCGAGAAGTTCGGGGGTCATGTATCAGTCTCCAGCCAGCGGGTGAGTGTGGCATTTGTTAGGTCGGGTTGTTCGAGCGTGGGTAAATGGCCCGCGCCCTCGATGACGGTAAGAGTGGCGTTGGGAACCAATGCACAGATCAGTTCATGTCGCTGCACGGGGCATAGGGTGTCAAACCGTCCGCAAAGTGCGAGCGTCGGCACGGTGATGTGGCGCAGGGTGTCCTGCTGATCGGGGCGGGATTGGAGCGCGCGCGATTGGCGGACGAAAACCTCGGGGCCTAGCGCTTTTGCCATGTCCATGCAGATGTTTAAAATCTCTTGCCGTGCGGGGCCGTCGGCGAGATAGCGTGGCTTCATCTCGTCGCGCATCACAGAGTGCAGGTGTCCCGTCTGTACTTTGATAATCTGCGGTTCGCGCGCGGCTGCGACTTCGGGAAGTTCCGCCAAAGGGTTGGCATCCAAAAAGGCAATCCTGTCCACGCGTTCGGGGGCCAAACGGATAACCTCCATCGCGACGATGCCGCCCATCGATAAACCCGCCAGCGCAAAGCGCGGCGGCGCGTTGTCTAGGACGTTTTGCGCCAAGCCCGTGATGGTCTGCGTGGCGATTAGGGGGGCCACATGCACGACTCGATGCGCCGAAAACGCCGCGATTTGCGGGGCAAATAACCGTGCGTCGCACATCATACCTGGCAGCAGGACTAGCGGGATCATGAGGCCAGCTTAGCTCCCTCGGAGAGGGCGGAAAGCTTGGCATAGGCGATGTCGGGATCGACTGCGCCAAAGCCTGCAAAGGTGCCAAACCCGCAATCGGTGCCCGCGATAACGCGCTCGGCCCCTACGATGTCTTTAAAGCGTTCAATCCGTTGCGCAATCAATTCAGGATGTTCGACGAAGTTGGTCGTAGTATCGACCACACCGGGGACGAGCACTTTGTCGTCGGGGATATCGGCCTTGCGGTCGCGAAATACCGCCCATTCGTGGCCGTGGCGCGGGTTTGAGGTTTCAAACAATGTATAGCGCGCCTTGGCGCTCATCAGGGTGTCAAACATCTTGGACATAGGGATATCACAGACATGTGGCCCCTCGTAATTGCCCCAGCAAATATGGATGCGCACCTTGTCTTGCGGCACGTTTTGCAACGCATGGTTCAGCGCCTCGACATGGGAGGCGGCGATTTTGAGGAATTCGTCGTCGCTCAGATCATTGAACAACATGTGTCGCGACAAGGCCAGATCGGGGCAGTCCAGTTGCAGGTCTAAACCACTGGCGACAATGGTTTCATATTCAGCTTTCATCGCATCCGCCAAAGCTGCCAAATAGGCCTCGCGGGTGGGATAGAAATCGTTTTGCAGGAAGAGTGAAATCACCCCGGGGCTGGCGGCATTCATAAATCCGCGCTCTGCGCCGTGTTGCGCCATTGCGGCCTTTAGATTGGCGATGTCTTTTTCCAATTCGCCTTGGCCTTTTGAGGTCACTTTGCCCACGCACATGGGGCGTGCATATTGGGGCGATCCGCCGTCGCCGGCCAATCGTTTCAGGTAGGTCGGAAATTGTTTGAGGTCAGCAGGGGCGTTGCGTGGGCTGTCGCCGTCAAAACCCGTGTAGCGGTCCTTGACGTAGGTGGCATAGCTAATCTTGGAGGTTTCGCCGTCACTGACGATGTCAACGCCGGAAGCGACCTGATGGCGCACGGTTTCGGACACCGCCGCCGTCATGGCCGCATCAAAGGCCCCCTGATCGTAGTCCGTGCCGTTTTCACGCGCAAAGATGAAATCTACCACCTCTTGGGTGCGCGGAAGACTGCCAACATGGCTGGTTAGGATTTTGGTCATAGGGGCCTCTTTTCTTTTTATATCAGTCAGTTGACGAATTTATCCTTGCCACGTCAAGCCCGCTGGGTCAGCGGTTTGCGTCACACGATACAGGGAGGACTCACCCGTCATTGAGGGGGTGATGCAGTGCGCTACATTCGGTGGAATGGCGACGGTATCGCCCGGATTTAGCGTTGCGCTGCCGCCGTCATACGTCAGTTTCCAATGACCGCGCATGGGCATCAAAACGGTATTCTTGTCGTGGCTGTGCATCACTGACGGGGCCGAACCACGGGTGATGAAATCCACCTCAAACCCCGGTTTGTCGCGCAAGATGCCGTTTTCGCCAATGACTTTCGCAGGTTCGCTATCGCCCATTGCATAGAGATCATAATAGCGCGCGACATAATGCGGGACCACATCGCGGGTTGTGGGCTCGGGGTAATCTTTCAACTGCTCTTCTGTTAGCAACGGCATCGGCTTCACATCCGCAGGCAGGTTTTGGCCCTTTTTGGTGTCGTAAAGCTTGCCGTTTTCGCCAAGTACCAGCCCGTGATCGGCGGCATCGGTGATCACTTGGGGGGCCCAGATCACGCCACCGCCTGCATCATCGCCGCCAAGGACGGCCATGATCATCCCATAGTCGGTGCCGATGTTTTGAAAGCCGCGAAAGATGCCCGTGGGAATATTGATGATATCCCCTTCTTCAAGGATCACTTCGCCCGCATCGCCCCAGCGACCCCAGAAAAACCTCCAGCGGCCCGAAAGGATGAAAAACACTTCCGCTGTGCGGTGGCTGTGTAGAGAATTGCGACAGTGGGGAGGTTGGCCCGCCGCGCCGATATTAAAGCCCACTTGATCGGAGATATGGACGTGCTGGTCGGCGCTTTCCGACACGCCTCCGCCGATGATGGTGAAGTTTTCTTTTTGGTTACTCCCCGGTGTGTGGGCGTCGATAAAGGCAGTTTTGCAAGGCATTAGGTCGCCATAGCGGACAATGCGTTTTTCCATTTCTGATGGGGTCATTTTGTGTCTCTCCTGAGAACGTCTTGATGTATCTGGTTTAGTGTAGCTGTTTGGAGGGCGCTATTTGGCCCGGCGGATGCGGGTTTAATCTGCGCGCCCGACGGCTGGCCAGAACGCCATGACGATGCAAAAGGGTGCGAGCGATGCGGATCATGTTTGTGCCTCGTAAAGGAGGATTTGTTTCCAGATCGCGACCTCGTCCCAAAGGCTCCATTCGCGGCGCAAGCCCCACGGGCCGAACTCTGCGTGGGTGAATCCCATGATGTGAACCGGTGCTCCTGTTGGCGCTCCGAAAACACCATAACCAGTGTGATGACCCGTCAGGCTCCAGCGTACGGCGGCGCGGTCTGGCTCTCCCTGATCTGAGCGCCCAATGCGATGATGCACCTCGAATTTGGCGTCCGGAAAGGCACTGCGCAATTGCATCCACTGTGCCTCGGCAAAGGAACGTCCCCAGCCCGTGACGTTTCCTGCATGGTAGATATGGGCCGCGCGATCATAGGTTTTGCCAATAACCGCGACGTCATAGTCCATGATATGCGTCAAAATATCGGCCAGGCGTGTGCCAAGGTCGTGGTCATTGCCCGTGCCCGTATAGGGGCCGGGGCGGTCCTGATCGGGGGTGAAGGGGCGCTGGGCAGTCTCCGGCCCGCCTTCGCGTGCAATGGATGCTGTGGCCCAATCGCGCGGGCTGTGGCCCATTTGCTGCACCATCGAGGACACGTCATAGCAGAGCCATTCGTCGGTAATAACGTCGTCTTGCACGAAACAATCCGCGATACAGCGGGTCGTTACAACTTTGCCCGTCGGGGGGCCGAACACGCCGTGGCCCGTATGTCGCCCCGTGATGATTGAGCGGTGCGACGATAGATAGCCGTCCTTTTCGGTGCCCGACCAAATCACGTCGTCGGCAAGGATTTCGCGGTCGGGGAAGACGGCTTGACTTGCGAGGGTGTCCTTTATCACGCCCTCGGTCCCGATGATCAGCGCCGCCGTGGAGCGCATGATCATGTCCTTGCCATAGGATTCATGCAGCGACGCGATCTGGCGTCCCTCCCAAATCTCGTAAGTGACGCCTTGGATATAGTCGGGCAGGGTGGCAAAACGGCTCATTCTACGTTTCCGGTGTGCAAGTGGATTTGTTTCCAAATCGCGACCTCGTCCAGAACGGTAAATTCGCGCCGCAAGCCCCATTCGCCCCATTCGGCGTGGGTCGCGCCCATGATATGGATCTCGGCCCCAGTTGGCGCTCCGAAAAATCCGTGGCCGCTGTGTTTGCCCGTAAGGGACCAACGCACCGCCGCACGATTGGGAGTGCCGGCGTCAGATCGACCAATGACGTGGTGGATTTCGAACGTCGCCGTCGGGAAGGACGAGCGCAGACGCATCCAGTCCGTCTCGGCAAAGCCATACGACCAGCCACCGCGTGATCCCCAATGTTCCGTGCGCACGGCACGGTCGTATTCGGCGCGGATAACGGTGAAATCCTTGTCCATAATGCGGGTGAGGATGGAGGCGAGCCTTTGGCCCCATTCGTTGTCGTTACCGCGTCCCGTATAGGGGCCGATGACGTCATCGCGCGGGTGGAATGGACGCTGACAGGTCTCGGGGCCACCCTCTTGCTGAATTTGATAACGGGCATAGTCGGCGGGTTCCCAGCCCAGTTGCCGCGCAATGCCGCCTGCGTCACGGATCAGCCATTCATCGTCGATCACGTCGTTTTTGGCGGCGCAATCGGCGATCCCACGGATCACGAAATTTTTGCCCGTTGGCGGGCCGTACAGGCCGTGCCCTGTGTGGGTGGCAGTCGTCAAAACACGGTGCGAAGACAGGTAGCGTTCGGGGTCTGTGCTGTCTTGCGACCAGATGACGTCCTCGCCCAGAAGTTGGCGGTCGGGAAATTCGGCCAGTGTCGCGAGCGTGCCGTCGATGACGCCTGCATTGCCCGTAACTAGCCCCGAGGGGAAGCGCATCGGGATATCTTTGCCGTAGTAGTGGTGCAACGTCGAGAGGCCACGGTCTTCCCAGATTTCCTTGGTAATTTTCAAGATGTAGTCTGGGAAGTCTTTGAATTGGGGGGAAAAGCCCTTCATGTGTGCTGTCCTGTATGGAGTAAAATTTGTTTCCAGATCGCTGTTTCATCAATGAGCGCATATTCGCGGCGGATTGTGGGGTCGCCAGCGCCGAATGGCCCGAATTCGGCGTGGCACATGCCCATAATATAGACCTCGGCACCTGTAGGCGTGCCAAACCGGCCCCAGCCACTGTGCTTGCCATGCAGCGACCAGCGCAGCGCGGCACGCGGTGGCATCAAGGGATCATCGCGGCCAACGATATGTTCGATTTTGAAGGTGGCAGTAGGAAAGGCGGCGCGCAGGCCGATCCAAAAGGCGTCGGCTTCGGCCCAACCCTGTCCATTTTGGCCGCTGGGATAGTGCAACGCGCAAGCGCGATCATAATCGCGTGGAATAGCGTCCAACTCGGCGGCCATGAGGGCGTTTATCGTCGCGGCATAGCGCTCGCCCCATACATTGTCGTTGCCTTTGCGGTCGTAGGGACCAGCCACGTCGCTCGCGGGTGTCATGGGCGGCACGCAGGCCGTTGGGCCGCCTTCACGGGCAATCAGGTCGCGGGTCCACTCAACAACGTCAAAGCCCAGTTGTTGCACGATTGCGGATTGGTCGCGGACCAGCCACTCGTCGTAAACCGCGCCGTCGCGGATCGCGCAATCTGCAAGGATGCGGTAGGCGATTTTACGTCCTGTGGGGGGGCCGTACATGCCAGCGTGTGAATGGGTCGCGGTGCAGATCAAACGATGCGACGAGAGGTAGGCATCGGAGGTGGCAGTCGCGCCTGCGGGATCGTCGCACCAGATAACGTCTTCGCCGAGCAATTCGCGGTCTGGAAACTCAGCAAGCGTTGCCATGGTGGCCGCGATGACGTTTGAGTTGTCGACCACCACCGATGCAGGAGAGCGGACGATCAGCCCGTCGGCATAGAGGTCGCGCAGGGAGCCGATCTTGCGATCCTCCCAAATCTCTTTGGTTATACCGATGATATAGTCGGGCATATCACGCCATTTTGGGTCAAAACCGCGCATCCCTAGGCCTTCAAAGTCTTGGTGGAGCCGCGCAAGATCAGTTCGCCTTGAAACTGCACTTTTTGAGGCGGCGCGGCGGGGTCTTTGATGCGGGTCAAGATGGTCTCGACGGTTTGCGCCACCATCCGGTTGATCGGCTGGCGATAGCTGGTCAAATCATAGGCCGGCCATGCGGCGATGGGCACATCATCAAATCCAGCGATGCTGACGTCTTCGGGAATGCGCAGACCCAGCTTGGAGCGCAACGCGTCCATCACCGCGAAGGCCATATGATCGTTGCACACAAAGGCGGCGTCGGGACGGTCGGAGCCGGCAAACATCTCAAGCGCTGCGGCGCGGGCCATCTCGTATTTAAATCCGCCGTTCTCCCGAAAGGACACGGCAAGGCCTGCCTCTTCAAGCCCGTCACGGAACCCCGATTCACGGTCACGTTGGGTTGAGGCCCCTTCAAATCCGGCGATGTAGCCGATTTTCGTGTGACCAAGGGCTGCGAAATGCGCTGCGATTTCACGACCGCCACGGCGATTGTCAGTCGTGACGGACGACATCAACGGATCGTCTTGGTCCCGATTAAAGAGAACGACAGGGATGCCATGATCGCTGCACCGCGCCGTAAGTTCTGATGACATGGATACTGAGGCCAGCACGATGCCATCCACTTGATAATCCAGAATTTCTTTCATAACGTCCTGAACGTCGCCAATGGTGGGGGCGGCCATGAAAACGAGCACGTGGTAGCCTTCGGCTTGCAGCGCAATTGACAGGCGTTCAACGACTTCGGGATAGAACTGGTTTTCAAGATAGGCGACAACAAGGCCAATGATGCGGCTTTTTCCGGTAATCATTGCACGGGCCAAAACGTTGGGGCGATACCCCAATGCTGTCGCGGCTTTGTCCACCTTCTCACGCGTTGCTTTTGAAACCGAGGCTCCGGGCGTGTAGACACGGCTGACTGCCGATTGACTAACGCCCGCCTTTAGCGCGACTTGTAGTGATGTGATTTTTTCGTTTGCCATCAGTCTGCTGTCCAACCTCCGTCTATGAGCATTGAGGTACCAGTTACCAGAGAGGACGCGTCCGAGGCCAGATAAAGAACGGCCCCCATGATGTCCTCAACTTCGCCGACGCGACCAAGTTTGATCTTTTCGGTAATCCATGCGGCGCGTTCGGGGTTTTCGAACGTCACCGCCGTAAGTGGCGTGCGAATGAACGTTGGGCAAATGGTGTTGACGCGAATTTGACGTGGTCCCCATTCGATGGCCATGGCCTTGACCATCCCCTCAAGCCCGTGCTTTGACGCGCAATAGACGGCGCGATCAATGCCGCCAACATGGCCCATCTGGCTGCTGATATGGATGATCGACCCCGCCCCAGTCATGCGGCGTGCCGCGTAGATCGACAAGAAATACGCCGACCGCAGATTGAGCCCCATGACGGCGTCGTAGTCCTCGGGTGTTGTGTCCAAGGCGGGCGAGTGGCGGGCCAGCCCAGCTGAATTCACGACGATATCAAATGGGTCTTGCGCGTCCACTGCGGCCTTCGTGGCCTCAAGGTCGGACAGGTCCAACAACAGCGTTTCCGCCGACCAACCATTGCTGGCCATTTCAACTACCGTGGCCGATAGTTTTTCAACGCCCCGCGCGGCACAAACCACATGCGCGCCAGCCTCGGCCAAAGCAACGGCGCAGGCTTGACCGATTCCAGACGACGCACCCGTCACGAGGGCACGTTTGCCATCGAGGCGCATGGAAGGTGTACGTGGCAGAGTCATTCTGCGGCCTCCTTATAAGGGGCGCGTTCGCCATAGGGCACGTTGATCCCCCCATAGCGGCGAACGCGGAGGTTGCATTGTTCGGCGTGGGCCACGAACCCTTCCAGCATACACAAACGAGAGCCATAGGCGCCAATGGCCGCGGCGGCCTCGTCGGTGGTGATCCGTTGGTAACTGTGAGTTTTGAGATATTTGCCAACCCAGAGACCACCGGTATAGCGACCCGCCTTCTTCGTTGGTAAAGTGTGGTTTGTTCCAATGACTTTATCGCCGTTGGCAACATTCGTGCGTGGCCCCAAGAACAAGGCACCATAACAGGTCATTTTTTCCAGAAACCAATCGTCGCGGTCGGTCATTACCTGCACGTGTTCGGAGGCAATATCGTCGGCCACGGCCAGCATTTCTTCATAGGTATCACAGACGATAATCTCGCCGTAGTCTTCCCAACTTTTCGACGCGGTGTCGGCCGTGGGGAGGATTTTCAGGAGGCGGTCGATTTCAGCCATTGTGGCGCGCGCCAATTTTTCGGAGTTGGTCAAAAGCACACAGGGGCTGTTGTAGCCATGCTCGGCCTGTCCCAGAAGATCGGTCGCACAAAGTTCGGCGTCGGCGGCGGTTTCGTCGGCGATCACCATTGTTTCGGTCGGACCTGCGAACAAATCAATCCCCACACGGCCAAAAAGCTGACGTTTGGCTTCGGCCACAAAGGCGTTGCCCGGGCCGACGAGCATATGCACAGGTTCAATCGTCTCGGTGCCAAGTGCCATGGCGCCAATGCCCTGAATGCCGCCCAAAACGTAAATCTCATGCGCGCCGCCTAAATGCATTGCGGCAATCACTGCGGGGTTGGGCTCGCCTTTGAAGGGAGGGGTCGCCGCGATGATACGCGGAACGCCAGCGACGGCGGCGGTGGCCACGGACATATGGGCGCTGGCAACCATCGGAAATTTGCCGCCCGGAACATAGCACCCAACCGATTGCACGGGGATGTTTTTGTGGCCCAGAAACACACCGGGCAGGGTCTCAATTTCGATATCCAGCATACTGTCACGCTGGGCCTGCGCGAAATTACGCACCTGCACCTGTGCAAAGCGAATGTCCTCGAGATCGCGCGGATCAACCTTTGCGATTAAAGCCTGAATGTCCGCGTCCGAAAGACGGTAGCTTGCAGGGCTGTAATTGTCGAACTTTTCGGCCATTTCACGCACGGCCACATCTCCACGCGCCTCGATATCCTTTAGTGCCGCTTCGACGGTGGCCCGCACAATGTCATTATCAGCCGCCCGTTCAGATTCGGGTTTCCCGCGCTTGAGATAGGTCACAGTCATTTCAAATTCCTCATGCAGGGTGCGTTGGTGTTAGGGTGCCGTTATCGTAGTTTTCCCAGCCGTGCCCGTTAAACACGTCGCGGCCAAGTTGGGCGAGGACGAAGGCGAAATCGACTGATACCCAGTTGTCTTTTATGCGGTTGCCGTCGATTTTCCAGAAGTCCATGTAGGGAATTTTAACGCGCTTGTTGGTGGGCGCGATCCCCATGAAGGTGCCCGAATGGGTGCCCTCGATATGGCCAAAGCACGACGCCCATTCCCCTTCACAAATAAAGCGATCAGTTTTGTATTCTCGCTCGGTGAAGGCCGCACGCAGGGGCAGTTGCCAATTGTTGCGGAAGGCATCCAAGCCTGGCTTGGTGCCGCAGCCTTGGTTGCCGATCCAGCGGAAATCTTCGTGGAAATGGCTGGCCATGTCGTTGGAATTGTCGCCAAGTGCGGCTTCCATTCGCAAAATAACTTGCCGTGTTGCCTCGGCCTCGGTGAGTGCACTCATGGGAGAGCAATCCTTTCGCCAGACGCCGTGTCAAACAGATGACAGATGCTTGCGGGAATGCGCGCTTCGACCACTTCGCCAATCGCTGCACGATAGTCCTTGTGGGTTTTGACCGAAACAAGAGCCCCCGCCAAACGCCACGTAATCATCGAGGCCTCGCCAAGGAGTTCGATCGAATACATCGGTGCCGCGATCTGGCCGCCACTGGTGACAATCTCGGCGTCTTCGGCGCGGAACCCGAGGGTGACATTGCCCGATGGCCCCGCAGGCAGCCCCTCGACACGCATGTTTTGACCTTCGAACACGCCATTGGACAGCGTGCCCTCAATAAGGTTCATCGCGGGAGATCCAATAAAGCTGGCCACGAACGTGTTGGCGGGCATGTCGTAAATATCGGTCGGTGTCCCGACTTGCTGAATTTTGCCAGCATTCATAACGACCACGCGGTCAGCGAGGGTCATCGCCTCGATCTGGTCATGGGTCACATAGACGGTCGTGGTTTTCAGTTTTGATTGCAGGTTTTTGATCTGCGCCCGTGTACTGACACGCAATTTGGCGTCAAGGTTCGAGAGGGGTTCGTCCATAAGGAACACTGTCGGTTTGCGCACAATGGCGCGTCCAAGCGCCACGCGTTGTCTTTGACCACCGGACAACTCCGCTGGACGACGATGCATGAAATCCTCAAGCTCGGTCATCCGCACGGCTTCCATCACCATCTCGTGGTGCTTTTCTTTTGGCACCTTGCGGACGCGCAACGGGAACCGGATATTTTCATATACGGACAGGTTCGGGTAGAGGCCGTAGGACTGGAACACCATGCTGATGTCGCGGTCCTTGGGTTCGAGTTTATTGACGACACGATCCCCTAAGATGATCTCGCCTTCCGTGACGTCCTCAAGGCCCGCGATCATCCGCATGGTCGTGGATTTGCCACAACCCGAAGGCCCGAGCAGCACCAGAAATTCCTCGTCCGCGATGTCTAGGCTGAAGTTTTCGACGCCCACAAAGGAGCCCCAACGTTTGTTTACATTTTTGAGTTGAAGTCTGGCCATAGTGAGCCCCTTATCCTTTGACGGCGCCAGCGGTCAGACCGCTTACGATTTGACGTTGGAAAAACATGATGAGTACGAAAAGCGGTAAAATCGCCGAGACCACCGCGGCTACGGCATACATGACCTTGCCTTCCTCTTGCGTGGACCCCAGAAATCCGTTGATCTTGGGGATCATCGTTGCGTTTTCTTGAGTCAGGAGCATCGATGTTACGGTAAAGTCGTTATACGCCAACAGAAAGCTGAACAGCCCTGTGGTGACCACACCTGGCCACATCACGGGGATGATTGCCAGTCGGAAAGCCTGAAAGCGGGTGCAACCGTCGACCATTGCGGCTTCGTCCAAATCCTTTGGGATCGAGAGGAAGAAGCTGTGCAGCATCCACAAGGTGAAGGGCTGGTTGATCGCGACGAGAACGATGATCGTTGTCAACTGATAGCCCCAGATATTGAGCTGGAAGAAGGGCAGCAAATAGCCCGAAACCAATGTAACGTGTGGCATTGCCCGAAAAATAAGCGCCGCCATGAGGAGCCAGAACGTATATCTGAAGCCCGAGCGCGCCAGGGCGTACCCGCCGAGGGTTCCCAGCGTCAGTGAGATGACAACAACCGATAGGGTGATCGTCGCCGTGTTGACAACCGCGCGCCAAAACTCTTGCTCAATCCATGCGCCCTCATAGCCATTGAGGGTGAAGGCCCCCCCCGTTTGTCGCTCGGTAATTGGCCCCGTGATCGCGTTCATCCAGTTTGCGCGGGAAAAGAAATCTCCCTCAACTTTAAAGGAGCCCCACATGGTCCACAGGAAGGGGAAGGCGGCGATGAACAGCCAGATCAGCACGAAGGCAATTGTCAGCGCAAGAAGCGGGAGCGGCTTTTTGTGTGTTGGGTTAGACATGCTTCTGACTCCTCAAGTCTTGCGGTTGAATTCGCGCGAATTGCGGCGCAGAACCGGCAACAGCAAGATGAATACGCCAACAATCGTCAGCATCGATGTCGCGGCGGCCGACCCATAAAGCGGGGACTCTGCGGCGCGCAGATCGTTGTAGATCAGGTAACTCAGCGAGGTCGCACTCGCCGCGGCCGAGAAGCCGATGATTGGTTCGAAAACACGGAAGTTATCCATTAATTGCATCAGCGCAATGAAGGTCACGAGTGGCGTCATATAAGGCACAATGACGAAGCGCACGCGCTCCCATCGGTTGGCTCCGTCGACCATTGCAGATTCAAGCGTATCCTTTGGCACCGTTTGCAGCCCCGCATAGAAAACGACGAAGGCAAAGGGCGCGCTGTGCCAAACTCCGTAGACGAACAATGTGACCCACGTCAGCATCGGCGATGCTTTGAGGGATAGAGAGGGATCGGAAAACAGCGTTTGCAACCCCGCCCCAATGATCCCTCGACTGTCGATCATCCAGAACAGGACCAGCGATCCTACCAGAGGCGTAACAATCATCGGCAGCAGCGAAAAGAAGATCACCGGCCCCTTGAGCATTTTGGGAATGGAATTGACAACAACCGCGATGATGAAACCGAGAATAATCACCAATGGTGTCACAATAAAGGTGTAGCTCATGGTGAAAATGAAAGCCTTGTAGAACGGCAAATTCATGATTTTATTTCGTATTTCACCAAAGTTTTCACTCGTTGCGAATATCTCACCGATTTCATCATAGGCCAAATGGCTGGCATTGCCGTAGGTGCCTAATCCGTTAAAGCGGCCCGCAGGCTGGCTCTTGCTTAACGCGGACATCGCATTTGCATCGACGCTGACCGAAGCCACGCATCCAAAGGGGCCGCAATTTTCCGCTTCGATCAAAATCTTCTCGTGCTCGATGAATAACGATTGATAGCCTACCGAGATAATCGGGATGGCAATGAACAAAATCATCGCGAAAAAGGATGGCCAGATGAAGGCCAAAAACGTTTTGTGAGGCATGAATGATCTCCTGCTGTGTCCCTCAAGGACACGAGGTGGGTTTGCGCACGTCAAGGAGGAGAGCCGACGCGCGGCTCTCCTCCGAATGGCTTAGTTTAGGAAGCCAGCTTCTGTCGCTGCAGTCTCATACGCCGAAGTGATGTCAGACATCGCCTGCTCAGCACTTTCTTTACCCTGCAGATATTCCGCGAGATTGTCGCCAATTGCTGTGTGCAACAGCCCCATATACGGCAACATTGGATAGGGACGCGCGCCCCCTTGCAGATCGGCAATCACACCCGTTGCGGCATCCGTCGGCTCATAGCCGTCGATCAACCAAACTGCGACGTCGCGGTTGGCTTCCATCATTTCTGGGGAAATTCCCACCATCATCGCGCGGAAAGATGCCTCAGCATCCTCGTCGCTGATGTTCTTGGCTATTGTGAAGCCATCCCACCAAAGTGCTGCGCCTGGTATTGTGCTGTCGCCCAAAGCCGGAGCAGCAGAAAAACGGGTTACGGCTGCGATCTCAGGTGCTGGGCTATCATCGCCAATATAGGCGCCAGCGCGCGAACCCCATGCGATCGCAAACGCCAATTCGCCAGCTTCCCAAACGGGCTTTTGCGAATTGCTATCGTATGTTGCCCAGTCTTGGCTCATGTATTCCGTCATCGCCTTCAGGTTTTCCAGAACCGCGATGCCATCTTCGTTGTCGATAGCGAGCGCAGCACTTCCAGGTGCGAAAAAGTCGTTGCCGGTGCTGAGGTAGGTGTTCACGAATTCAGCAGCGATATTCCAGCCGGGCATAAAATTCGACGCAATGGGTGTTTCCATTACGCCGTTGGCCCGCAGGGTTTCGGCAGCAGCCAGCATCTCTGCAAACGTGGTCGGGACTTCAATGCCGTTTTCGGCAAGGATATCTTGGCGATAGTAAAGATGCTGCGCGTTCGCCATGAACGCAATCGCCATGGTTTTACCGTCGACGCGGATCATCTGGCTTTCGGCAAGCTGGTCGCCATATTTTGCAACAAGATCATCAAGCGGACGGATCAGGTCATCGTTCATCAGCGGGACAACGGAGTTCGTTGCAACGATAGCGACCGTATATGTCGCAGGCGTGATCGTGAGTGCAGGAACCTGAATGTTCTTATGCTCTTCGGTGCGATTGCTCGTAACCTCTACGGTGTCGCTAGCACAGGCCGATGCGGCCTCAGCAATTGCCGCAAGCGCGTCAAAATCATTAGACAGGATTCGGACCGAGCCCGACTCAATGCCGCAGTCGGCCCAAGCTGCGCTGGCTGACGCAATCAGCGCGCATGTCGCGACGGTTGTTTTTAAGTTGAGAATCATTTTTGTTTTCTCCCGTTGGTGAAGGTAAGCCACCCGCAAATCTTTGGAATAGCTCATATATTTTATATAATTGGCATCAAATGGCAGGCTGACGCTCAGGAATCCTAGCGTTGATTGACTACGCATGCAACAAATTTTGGAATGCCACGGAGATGTTGCTGAAAATGGACCTCCGTATTCGCTGGTCTTTCTGGCTTGGTATGAAGGAATTTATTTGTAAATGTGCATATTATACAGTTAATTATGGAATTTATGGCGATTTTGGATGGGAGTTTTAAAAATTCATAGTGGCATATAAAAAAATTGGAGGTGAAAATAAACATATTGCAAACGTATGCTATTTAGGGCTCAAATAGGGCTAGATTCGATTCATAAAGAGAGAAAGATTAAAAATGGTAGCCAAGGAAAGCGGTTCCAAGGAAACAAAACGCGGTGCGAGCGATAAGGTCCTGCAATCAGAGCGACGCGATTTTGTGGCCATGGTGCCCACTGATCGTGATCGTGTGCAGCCCATGAAGGGGTTCGATCCGATTTATACCGACATCGTTGACTACATCATCAGGTGTACGCATCGGATTTGGGACGAGCGGGATGTCGGGTTGATTTATACACATTATACGCACAATTGTGTGGTCTATAGCGCCTTAAACACCACCTATACTCGCGAGGAGGTTGTTCAGGGGACGATCCAGCGCATGTTTATGTTGCCTGAGCGTCGCGGGATGGCAACGCATGTGATTTGGAACGGGAACGAGAATGACGGGTTTTACACCTCGCATCTGGTGACCGGCGCGGGGCGCCACTCCCAGCCCGGTGTTTACGGAAAACCCACCGGTCGAACGTTTGTGGCGCGCACAATTGCCGACTGTATGATTTACGAGAATATGATTTATCGCGAGTGGCTGGTTGTCGATACGATGTCGCAAGTTAAGCAACTCGGATTGGATACGCACGCCTACGCCGAAACCCTTGCCGCGAATTATTTCGACAAGGGGTTGCTCGCTGTGGACATGGGCGAAAACCGTCGTTTGCTCGGCCAATATCCCCCCGAGTCCGCAGCGGACCTTTCGATTGCCAATAACGCCCTAGAGGAAGAAGTGCTGGGCTGGCTTCATGAAATCCACAACAAGCGGATGTTTGGGAAAATCAAGGACGTCTATGCGCCCACCGTTCAATATCACGGTCCGCTGATGAAAGAACTATACGGCCACGGTGCGGTGACGCATCAGGTCGTTGGTTTGTATTCTTCGGTGTCAGACGGCTTTTTCATGCCGCAACACGTTTGTTCGCAACCCTGCGAAGAGGGCGGCACCAAAGTGGCCGTGCGCTGGATTATTGAAGGGCATCACCTTGGTTGGGGCGTGCTAGAAGAGCTTGGAGCGCCCACTGGAAAGCGTGTACAAATTATGGGGATGAGCCATTTCCATATCAAGAATGGCAAGATCGTCGACGAGTGGACGAACTACGACGAGATGTCGATCTTGATGCAAGTGAAGTTGGCGCAAATGGCCGACAAGGACAGTGCTGTTCTAGAAGATATTTAAGGATTGGGGGCTTGGGCGATGTGCCTAGGCCCCCAATCAAACGTCTCTTAGTACCGAACGCTTATACGGAATGGGGCTGATTTTCTGGTGCCTTTGCCTGCAGGTTGCAGCGTTGCCCAGTTTCGGTCCTTCCGAATTGGCCTTCACCTGTCGGCACCGATTTGACACTCTCAAATCCACTCTTAATAATCGACTGAGGTTACGCCTGCACAAATTGAAATTGCAGCGCTACGGTTTCCTCGAAATCACAAATGGAATTGCGCAATGACTGACAAGCTGCCCACATTAAAGCGCCAGTTGCATGAAGGGCTCTCCGCACTTTGCGACGCGGGAACTTCGGGTTTGGCGCAAGCAGCAACGACACTTTATCACAGCGACGTTCATCTCCGAGCGTCGCATCCTATGAACGAAGCGCGGGGTGTCAGCGGGCTCCTGGAAACGCTTTGGAGGCCATTGTTGATGTCATTTCCTGATGCGGAGCGCCGTGATCAAATGGTTGTTGGCGGGAGCTACGAGGGGCGCGACTATGTCGGAATGGTCGGACATTATTGTGGGACCTTTCGGAAGGACTGGCTGGGTATTCCAGCGACAGGGCGGCCAATTTGCATCCGCTATGGTGAGGTCCATGAAGTAAGGGATGGAAAGATTATCCAATCCAATTGCATTTGGGATGTGTTGGATGTGATCCGGCAGGCAGGGTTTTGGCCTATTGCTCCAAGCCTTGGGACGGAAGGAATGTGGCAAGGTCCTTTGACGGGCGATGGGCTTGATTTTTCACCCCGTGACGAAGCGCAATCCGCTAGAAGTATTGAGCAAACATTGGCCATGCATGCCACCTTGGGCGCCTATGATGATTTGGCGGGCACGGGGCGCGACGGTCTTTTGAATATGCCCCAAAAGGACCACTGGCACCCTAAGATGATGTGGTACGGGCCGTCTGGAATCGGGACGACGCGCGGGCTTCAGGGGTTTGTGGATTATCACCAGTTGCCGTTCCGTATTGCGTTTCCTAAACGCAAAGGCGGGGGGCAATGGGATGATATAGCCGACTTGAAGGCCAAACATAGCGGCGGGCATTATGTGCGCATTGGGGACGGTGCGTATTCCCTGACGTCGGGGTGGCCGAGTGTGTTCGCCAACCATTTGGGCGGTGGTTTTCTTGGGCTTGGCCCAACGAACCGTCAGGTTACAATGCGGGTTATGGATTTCTATTTGCACCATGAGGGATTGATCCGCGAGAATTGGGTTCCCCTCGATATCCTTGATCTGTTGATGCAGATGGGCGTGGATGTGCTTGGCCGAATGGAGAGTCATTTCCGTTGCGGTGGATAGAGTCTGCGACGCGGTTTCGCGAGGGGTGAGTATTGCTACGCGCGCGACCTGTCGCCGGTGAATGTTATCGGAATGCTCGTTGGTCCCCAGCATTCCTTTTCATCCTTGCCATATTGTGTACAACATAAAATGAATCACTTGCTTTTTGCGCGTTAACTGCCACAAATCTACCAAAGAATCTACGCCGCGCTCGTTGTTGTGTACATCTTTGCTTAGAAATTCGCGAAAGGACTGTCCCTTGGCCCAAGAACACGCCGCTTTTAGTCGTTCAGAATATGATCGCCGTATCGTTAAAACTCGCGCCGCAATGCAGGCAGCTGGGCTTGACGTGATCTTCGTGACGGACCCCTCCAATCAAGCATGGCTCACGGGCTATGACGGATGGTCGTTTTATGTGCATCAAGGTGTGATCTTGGGAATGGAGGGCGATCCAATTTGGTGGGGGCGCTATATGGACAGTGTGGGTGCCAATCGGACCTGCTGGATGGGGCCGGACAAAATTCATGGCTACGCGGATAATTTCGTGCAATCCACCGAGCGCCACCCGATGCAGGATTTGGCCGGACATATTCGCGCCCTTGGGTATGAAAGCGCGCGGATAGGCGTAGAAATGGACAATTATTATTACTCGGCAAAGGCCCACGCGGTACTTGTTCAAGACCTGCCGCAGGCACAGATATTTGACGCGACGGCCTTGGTGAATTGGCAGCGTTTGATCAAATCAGAGGATGAAATATCGTTTATCCGCAAGGCAGCGCGGATCACCGAGAAGGTCATCGCCACCGCATTGGACAAGGCCGCACCGGGGGTGAAGAAGAACGAGTTGGTCGCCGAAATTTTCCACGCTGGAATTACGGGTGTGGATGATATTTGGGGGGATTACCCCGCGATCGTACCGCTGACGCCTTCGGGGCTGGATGCAACGGCGGCGCATTTGACGTGGGATGGTGCGCCGATGCGCGATGGGGAGGCGACATTTTTTGAACTTTCTGGCTGTTATCGCCGCTATCACGCGCCGCTGTGTCGGACCATATATTTGGGGACGCCGCCACAAGAAATGCTGAACGCAGAACAGGCACAACTTGAAGGGATCGCCGCGGGCCTTGACGCCGCGCGGGCAGGGAACCGGACTTGTGATATCGCCGACGCGTTTATTGGTACCCTCAAGAAGCACGGCATTCATCGCGAGGGGCGCTGTGGCTATCCTATCGGTTTAAGCTATCCGCCTGATTGGGGCGAACGTACCGCGTCAATTCGCAGCGAAGATCGTACAGTTCTTGAACCCGGGATGGTGTTTCACTTTATGCCCGCCTTGTGGATGGAGAGTTGGGGGCTTGAAACCACTGAAACCATTCTCATCACTGAAAATGGTGAAGCCGAAGCGCTGTGTAATGTGGACCGCAAACTTTTCGTGAAGAATTGACGATGGATAGGCTTTCCCGCACCACCGAAATTTTGCGCGATCTGATCGCTTTTCCAACGATCTCGTCAGACAGTAATCAGGCGTTAATTGCCTATGCCGCCAATCTTTTGGAGGACTGCGGCGCGCGTGTAGATATTGTAACGTCGCCATGTGGTGGCAAGGCCAATCTCTTTGCCACCTTGGGACCAGAGAGAGACGGCGGCATTTTGCTTTCAGGGCATAGTGATGTGGTGCCGGTTGCCGATCAGGATTGGAGTTCGGATCCGTTTGAAATGGTGGAGCGGGACGCGCGCCTTTATGGCCGTGGCACCTGTGACATGAAGGGGTTTATCGCAGCAACGCTTGCGATGGCGCCGCAATTTGCTAGCCAAGTGCGAGAGCGTCCCCTGCATTTCGCGCTGACCTATGACGAAGAAGTCGGCTGTTTGGGCGCGCAGCATTTGGCGCAAACCCTACAAGCACGCAGTTTGACGCCGCGGGTGGCCATTATTGGCGAGCCGACAGAAATGCGGGTGATTGAGGGCCATAAAGGCTGCTATGAATACTCCACCCATTTTCACGGTCTCGAGGGGCATGGGTCCGCACCCGATCTTGGGGTTAATGCGGTTGAATTTGCGGTGCATTATGTGAGCCGTCTGTTGGGCCTGAAAGAAAAGTTGCGCGGTATGGCCCCCGCGAAAACCCGATTTGATCCACCTTGGACCACGGTGAATGTTGGCGCGCTCAACGGCGGGGTGGCCCATAATGTGATCGCTTCCAAGGCGCGGGTGGACTGGGAAATGCGGCCCGTTCAGGGCGGCGACGCCGAATTTGTCAAAGCGGCGTTGCAGCAGTTTTGCGACGTGGAGTTGCTGCCCAAAATGCAGGCCATTTATGGCGAGGCTTCGATCGATCTTGAGATAGTTGGAGAGATTGCGGGACTGATCCCTGCGGATGAAAACGAAGCGCGCCGGATCGTGATGGAGTTGACGGGGGCCAATGATGCGGATGTCGTGGCCTTTGGAACCGAAGCAGGAATTTTTCAGGCGCTGGGCACGGATGTGGTTGTTTGCGGCCCGGGATCTATTGAGCAGGCGCATAAAGCCGATGAATATCTCTCGTTGGATCAGCTATCAGCAGGCCTAGCCATGCTAGATCGACTGGGTGGTGAGCTGGAGATGCAGAGTGAGTGAATCGCTTGAAGACGAAAAGGCTCCCTTAACTGTGCGTGACCGTCATGCCGCCATGCATCAAGAAATTCGCCAACGCATTTGCCTGCTTGATTACCCCCCCGGAATGCGGCTTTCGGAAGCGGCACTGGCCGAAGAATTTGGCACCAGCCGTACGCCTTTGCGACGGGTTCTGGCGCGGCTTGAGGACGAGGGGCTGGTTTTGTCCCATCACGGGGTCGGCACCCTAGTTACTGATGCCGATATCAACGCGCTGGAACAGGTATATCGATTGCGAGTCGAGTTGACGGAGTTGACGGGCCGCCTTGATCCGGTACCGCCAAGTGATGCTTTTTTAGTCAAGATTGATGGGCTGGTACTTCGGGCTGCGCAGATCATTAAGTCTGGCACCGCGCGGGAATTTACCCAGTTTGATATGGACGTTTTCCAAACGCTACTCGATCTCACTTCAAATGCGCCGCTGCGTCAAACCCTTGAGCGGCTCTATTTCCAAACCAAACGGATTTGGTTGAGGACGGCGATTGAGGCACAATTGGATTTGGAGGAAGAGTTCCGAATTTTCCATCATGAGTTGGAGGCCATTCAACTGGCGCTGCTGTCGGGGGATTTGGATGCCGTTGCTCGCATACAACGCGCGCATGTCTCGATGAGTTTTAAACGTCTGCAACGACAAAATGCATGCGCCCAATCAGGCGTTTGAAGACCCGACGGGAGTAAATATCCTTAGGCGAGTTGCTAAGGCGTCCCAACATGGGAACGCCAGATTTTGCATTCCTTTTTTTAGGTGTGCGCCGCGTTCTGCTGTGCAGTCGGTGATAACTGCATTGTGCTCTTCTTTTCTTTTAAGTCTGTGTTAAAGTCGCTTCATGTTTTTACGGTGATAGCGCGAAGAATGCTTGTGCGATGTCCCCTTCGCAAGTTGGATTGTTTTGTGACCAAAATCTCTTCCCTGCTCTGGTGCCCCGCTTCGGCCCTAAAACTTCATCCTCGCCTCCTTTTAAGTGGTTTGGTTTTGACCGCCAGTTTAGGCCCCGTTGGGGCACTCGAATTGGATTTGTCGCTGACACCTGCCTCCAAAGAGTTGCAGGATAAAGTTGCAGCCCAAGCGCTTTTGACGCCGTTGGCGACCTCCGATGAGGTGGACACACTGGACGTTTTGGCCTCGGCACAAGCTGATTATCAACGGATTTTGGCGGTTCTCTATGAGTTGGGCTATTTTGGTTCGACGGTTTCCATCAAGCTGGATGGCCGCGAAGCCAGTGGTTTGTCGACGATTTCACCGCCCCAAAGTATTTCTCAAGTAACGATCACCGTGACGACGGGGAGCGAATTTAAGTTCGGAAAAGCCCAGATCGCCCCGCTCGCACCTGCGTCCAAACTCCCGCCAGAGTTTGCAACGGGACAAGTTGCGAGTACCAGAGTTTTGGAAAGCAGCGTCCAAGGGGCGGTTTCCGACTGGAAAGACTCAGGCTACCCAAAAGTTGTGCCAAATAAACAGAAATTCACAGTGAACCACAATTCCAACCTCTTTAATGCCGAGGTGGAATTGGCAACGGGTCGCCTCGCGCGGATCGGAAAAGTCACCGTTTCAGGTAGCGAAAACGTCCGTCCAGAGCGGGTGATCGCGATCTTGGGGATCGAAGAGGGGAAAATCTATTCGCCCGAAGATCTTAAAGACGCGGAAACGCGTTTGCGGCGCACGGACGCGTTTAGGTCGGTTGTTTTGACTGAGGGTGAACAGATTAATGCCGACGGGGCGCTTCCTATCGAAGTGGAGGTTCAAGATCAAATCCCACGAAGGTTTGGATTTGGCGGCGAAATTTCTTCGGATGAAGGCGCAACGGTCACGGCCTATTGGATGCATCGCAATTTGACGGGCGCCGCGGACAAGTTGCGTTTCGAGGGCGAAGTCAGCGGCATTGGCAGTTCTTATGGCGGCGCCGAAGGGCGTTCGGAATTCAACATTACTGCCCGCTACGAACGGCCCGCAGCCTTTGCGCGCGACACAGACTTTTTTGCCCTCGGCAGTCTCGCGACCATAGATGAAGAAACATACAACCTTGAACAAGCGATCCTCGGCGTGGGTATCCAGCGCTATGTGACCGACGAATATCAATACCAGTTTTCAATGGGGTTGCTCCATGCGCGTGAAGAAACCGTCTTTGGCAAGGATACTTACACGCTGCTGACCGGGTTGTATGAAGGAACAATCGACTATCGGGACAATGCTCTGCGCCCCACCAGCGGATATTTTATTCGCCCAACCCTTTTGCCCTATGTCGACGTAGAGGGCGCGCGCACCGGTTTGCGCGCTTATATTGACGCGCGCACGTATTTTGGCTTCGGCGAATCGAAAAATACAGTCATAGCGTTGCGCGGACAGCTTGGTTCAATCGTGGGCACCTCTATTGAGGATACACCCGCCAACTTCCTGTTCTATTCTGGCGGGAGTGACACAGTCCGTGGCTTTCCGTATCAATCGCTTGGTGTTGTTGTGAACGGGGAAACGGTCACGGGGGGGCGGAGTTTTGCGGGGATGTCGGCGGAATTGCGCCAGATGTTTGACAGCGGTTTTGGCGTGGTAGGATTTACCGACATTGGCTATGTCGGTGCGAATTCCACGCCCGATGGTTCGGGCGAATGGCAAGTCGGGGCAGGGATTGGCGCACGCTATGACACGGGAATTGGCCCGATCAGACTCGACGTGGCTGCACCCGTTGGTGGCAGTTTTGACGCGAGTGGCGTTCAGTTTTACATAGGAATTGGAGAAGCGTTTTGAAATCCCTTATCGCTATTGCCGCCCTGTGTTTTTGCCTCGCGTCTCCAGTGTTTGCACAGGAAGAAGAACGCGGTGGCTTTTTGCAAACACAACTCGAAGACAGCCTGAGTGGGGAAGGACGGATCGTCAGAATTACCGGCTTTAAAGGCGCATTGAGTTCAGTCGCCACGATGGAAAAATTAACGATCGCCGACAGCGACGGCATCTGGTTGATCGTCGAGGGCGCTTCTTTGAATTGGGAACGCGCCGCGCTTCTAAGGGGGCGGGTGATCGTCAGGGAAATGACCGCAGATCGGATTGAAGTCGTTCGAAAACCAATCGCCGTTCCTAGCGAAGCCCCCGCAGCGGAGGCAACTGAATTTAGCTTGCCGGAATTACCTGTCTCCATCGACATTAAGAACGTAAGTGTGCCTGAAGTCAAATTGGGAAAAGACATTGTTGGGAGGGCGCTTGAGCTGTCTTTGGACGCGTCGGCAAGCTTGGAAGGGGGCTCGGGACAGGCCACATTTTCGGCGCAGCGTACTGACGACGCGGACGGAGAATTTACATTTAGCGGAGGCTATGCGCGGGACACGCAGGCGCTGGATGTCGAGTTTGATTTTAGCGAAGATGCGGGCGGAATTGTTGCCCAACTATTGAAAATTCCTGACACGCCCGCGCTGGAGGCCTCAATTACGGGGCACGGTCCGCTTGCTGATTTTACCGCCAAATTTTTCCTCGCGAGTGCGGGTGAAAAGAACATCGAAGGCAGTGTTGAACTCATTCAAACCCCTTTTGGCGTGGTCGGATCCGAAGGGGCAACACCGCAAAAATCGCAAGGGTTCAAGCTTAAGCTCGGCGGTGATGTCACCGCGCTTTTTGCGCCCGAATATCGCTCGTTTTTTGGTCCAGACTTGTCCTTGAACTTGGAAGGGGCACGGGAACCCAGCGGCGCGTTGGATCTTGAGAACTTCTCTCTTCAAGCGCAAACTATTGATTTGAAAGGGGGCGCGCGCCTTTCTCCCGAAATGTGGCCAACCTTGCTAAACATTAAGGGAAACGTGAAAACCAAAGACGGCACGCCCGTGCTTCTTCCTTTGTCGGGGTCGAAAACACTTGTTGATAGTTTGAATCTTAACCTCAGTTATGACGCCCACAAAGGATCGGGTTGGCAGGGGAGTTTGGGCCTTGTTAACCTTGTTCGAGATGAGGTGGAACTTGCGTCAGCCCGGCTGTCGATGGCAGGAGAATTTGAAAGCAAAGTACACAAAGTCACTGGTGTAAACGCAAATGTTACCTTTGCGACTGAAGGCCTTGTTCTGGCGGATCCGGCGTTGTCACAGGCCTTAGGGACGACCTTGAAAGGGCGCGCCTATGTGGCATACAAACCGCAAACGCCTTTGGTTGTTCATAACGTTTCTGTTGAAGGCAAGGGCGTGGCTTTTAGCGGCGATTTCGATATTGGCGGCCTATCGGACGGGCTTCCCACTGACCTAAAAGCGGCGCTAACTATAGATGATCTTTCGCAATTCGCGGCCCTCGCAAAACAACCGATCGCGGGGGGAGCAAACCTGTCTGTTTCGGGCAGTGTCGAAGCTCTTTCAGGTATTTTTGACGTCATAATCGAAGGAGAGACGCAGGATTTGGCCGTGGGGATTTCCCAAGCTGACCCGTTGATTGCCGGGGTCGGAAATATCTATCTCGATGCCGCGCGCGACAGCGAAGGCACGACCCTACGCGCCTTTAAAATCACAACACCGGAACTTTCACTGGACGCGCATGCAGACGTCGACGCAGATGACGGCACGTTTGTTTACGAAGCCAAGTTACGTGACTTGGCACTGATTTTGCCACAATATCCAGGGGGCGTGACCCTTGAAGGGACAGCCAATCTAAGCGCGGACGGCGTCGTTCTGGACACGTCAATGACCGGGCCACTGGGCACCACGGCCAAAGTTTCTGGGCTTGTCACAGGCCCGAATGCGAACATGTCCATTCAGGCGCATTTAGACGATCTTGGCGCAATTGTTGCGGCTTTGCCTGGGAGTGTGGATCTCGACGGGACACTCAAAAAACAAGGTGCGGATTGGCATGTATCAACGAATGTGAATGGCTCGATGGGGATTTCCGCGAAGGCCGAAGGGTTGGTTTTGGAGGACCAAAGTTTGGATATGAAGGTGTCTGGAAGCGCACCGCTTGGCCTTGCTGGCCCCTTTATCACTCCGCGGACCCTGTCGGGGACCGCGCAATTTGATTTGGCGATAAAGGGCGTTCCAAGTCTGAATGCCGTTTCGGGACAGGTTACCATCTCGAACTCCGAGGTTGTGGCACCGAATTTCCAACTTGCGCTCAAAGACCTTGGCGCCCAAGTCACCCTCAACAATTCCAGCGTAAACATTGATGCCAAGGCGAATGTGTCCTCAGGTGGGTCTTTGACGGTGCAGGGGGGGATGTCGTTGGTTGGTGGATACGAGGCGAATTTGGCGCTGGCGCTTCAGGCGATTCAGTTGTCCGACCCCGCCCTGTATTCCACGTCGGTAAACGGGAACGTGGCGGTGAACGGACCGTTGCTTGGAGGGGCGCTTATCTCGGGATTGATCGACATTGGCGTCACGGAAATTACCGTGCCCGCAGGCAGCATTGCCTCGGTCACCAGCATTCCACAAATGGATCATATTGGAGCCTCCGCTGCCGTTCGGGCTACCCTTGAGCGGGCCGGTCTCGACAAAAAACCCGAGAAAACCGGAGCCTCTGGGAATTCGGGCGGACCAGTGTATCCGCTGGATGTGACAATTTCTGCGCCAAGGCAAATCTTCATTCGTGGGCGCGGGATCGACGCGGAACTTGGCGGGGAAATTAGGCTTACGGGCACCACAGCCAATATTGTTTCGGTCGGTGCCTTTGAACTTCAACGCGGGCGCATTAACATTCTGGAGAGGCGCTTTGAGTTGACGGATGGTGAAGTCCTTCTCGAAGGTAGCCTCGATCCCCGTCTAAATTTACGCGCAACGACGACCATTCCAGATGGAGAGGCGAGCATTGTTGTGGGGGGCTTTTTGTCTGAGCCTGAAATCACCTTTGAATCGTCGCCCGAAGCGCCCGAGGACCAAGTGCTTGCGATGATCTTCTTCGGGGTTTCCATCGATGACATGACGCCGTTTCAATCGCTCCAACTGGCCTCGGCGGTTGCGACATTGGCGGGACGCGGCGGCACAAGTGTCATCGGCAAACTGCGCGAGAACCTTCCCGTAGATGACTTCGAACTGGATGCAAACGAGGATGGCGTGGCGACTCTAAATGTCGGCAAACACCTCACCGAGAACGTCTATTCAAACATTGCCGTCAGCGCCCAAGGCGATACTGAAATCTCGCTCAACTTGGATTTGACTGAAAAACTTATAGCCAAAGGAACCACCAGCAGCGACGGTAGTTCCTCGATTGGCATATTTTTTAACACCGACTACTGAGCATGCGCGTGTTTTCGTTTTCGCGCCAATAGGTTGAGCATTTCGACGAAGGCCGCAAAGGCCATCGCGGCGTAAATATACCCTTTTGGCAGGTGGTGGCCGAACCCATCCGCGATAAGGACCATGCCGATCATCAGAAGGAAGGCGAGGGCCAACATCACCACGGTGGGGTTGGCGTTCACAAAGGACGACACGGGACCCGCCGCGAGGAACATAACGCCCACGGCGATAACCACCGCGACCACCATAATTGGCAATTCCGATGTCATCCCAATGGCCGTCAAAATACTGTCGATTGAGAAAACCGCATCCAGAATGATGATCTGGGTGACGACGGAGGCAAAGCTCGCGACCTCTTTGGATTTGAACATTGTATTGGCGGGGTCGGGTTGAACTTTGTGCTGAATTTCGGTGGTCGCTTTCCATACAAGAAATACGCCGCCAGAAATGAGAATGATATCGCGCCAAGAAAAAGCGGTTTCGAACGCGGGGGTTCCGTGGGTGTCGAGTGGTCCTGTAATTCCCAAGTCAAACACAGGGGCGGTGAGGCCAACGACCACGGAAATAACGGAAAGCAACGCAAGTCGCAGGATAAGCGCGAGGGAGATACCGATCTTTTGGGCATGGCGCTGTTGCTTCTCTGGAAGCTTGCTTGAGACCACTGAAATGAAGATGAGGTTATCGATTCCAAGGACGATCTCAAGTGTCACAAGCGCCAAAAGAGCAGCCCAAGCTTGGGGTGAAAGGAGTAGGTCGATCATGGAAAACCTCAAATGTTGGTCGCGTTACGATCCGACACTTACAAGATTTTTGAGGGATTAGTCCAAAGGTTTCATGCGCGGGGCTGAACAAGACCCCCGCACAATCAGGTCGCCGTGGAGGAGGGACGTCTCTGTGGGGATGCTGCGCGTGGGGAGGAAGTCCAACAAATGTGTCATCGCGATCTCGCCAATTTGGCTGCGAGGCTGACGGATTGTTGTGAGAGAAGGCGTTATATTATTGGCGAAGGGGATGTCGTCGAACCCTACGACCGAAAAATCGGCAGGGACATTGAAACCACGAGATTGCAGCGCGGCGATCACCCCGATTGCGGTATTGTCATTGTAGCAGAAAAAGGCCGTGGGGAGGGTGTCGCGGATAAACAGGCGTTCGATTGCGCTGCGGCCTCCCTCGGTGGTGCCATCGCCCTGAACCCGCCAAACAGAACTTTGATTGAAAGCCTCCGTGAGGGCCTCGCAATATCCCCGATGGCGATGTTCCGAGAGGGCGTCGCCGGGGGGGCCTGAGACGTAAACAATTCTCTTATGACCAAGGGAAATAAGGTAGTCGGTCGCAACTTTGGAGGCAGCAGCATCATTGACGCCAACATAGCTTATGTCAGGGCGATTGATCGGACGCGCGGCCGCCACCATTGGCGGAATTTTGGTTGTTGGGTGTTGCAACCAACCTGCGACAGGGAGGTGGCCTGTTAGAAGGATTAAGCCGTCAGCCATACCCGTTGAAAGGAAGCGCAGATGCTTTTCCTCAAGTAAAACATCCCCCTCCGTGTTCCCGATCAAAACGCCATACCCCCGCGCCTTGGCGACTTTTTCGAGGCCCGTTAGGATGCCTGGAAAATTGGGGTCGGCAATCGACTGGGCTAGAACCATCACCATTTGCGAGCGCTGCATGCGCAGGTTTTGTGCCATAGCGTTTGCCGTGTAGCCCGTCCTTGCGATGGCCGCCGTGACCTTCTTGCGGGTGCTTTCGGCCACTTTTTCTGGCATCCGAATCGCTCGACTCACTGTCGCAATCGAGACACCCGCAAGTTTTGCGACATCCTCGATTGTGGCGGGTCTTGGAGAGGGTTGTTCCAAAGTCAGTGTGGCCTTTTTGAAATTTCGAACTTCAAAATAATGTTAAAAGTCCAATGGTTGCAGCAAGTTTGAGGAGTTTAAAACGGGACGGCACAAAAGAGCAATGAAAAGGTTTACAGGAGTTTATGAAAAGGTTTACATTATTCTTGAAAAGGTTTTCATAATTGGGAACAAAGCGCGGGAGGCGACTTGTTCTAGGGGGAGGAGAAGACATGGCCGATGGAGGTTTCCATGATACGCCAGTGCTGTCCGCAGAGCGGGTAAGCAAGTCTTTTGGTGCGATACCTGTTCTGTTTAGTATCAGCTTTGATCTGCGCGCAGGGGAAGTTCATGCGTTGATTGGGGAAAACGGCGCGGGGAAATCCACGCTTATGAAAGTGATGTCTGGTTTTATCCCCGCAACCTCGGGCACTCTGCGTGTTGACGGCGAAGAGGTTAACTTGCCACCCAACGGGCAAGCAGAAGACCTTGGGATTGTTCTTATTCACCAAGAGCTAAACTTGGCCGAACAAATGACCGTTGAAGAAAATATTTTCTTAGGTCGCGAGATCGTGCGTAACGGGGTTTTGAACCGTCGGGAGATGACTGCACAGGTTCAAAAGATGTTTTCCGACGTTGGCTTAGACATCTCTCCCAAGGCGCGAATTTCGAGTCTTTCCATTGCTCAAAAGCAAATGGTTGAGATCGTCAAAGCCACTAGCCGCAATGCGCGCGTATTAATTATGGATGAACCAACAGCGGTTTTGACTGAAGCGGAAACCAGTGTTTTCTTTGAACAAGTCGCGAAGTTAAAGAAGCGTGGCACGGCGATTATGTTTGTGTCGCACAAATTGCAAGAAGTGAAAGAAATCTCGGATCGCATTACAATCTTGCGCGATGGACAATGGATCGCAACCAAGCCAGCAGATGAATTCACACTGGATTCGATGGCACAGATGATGGTTGGGCGCGAATTGTCCGATCTTTATCCGCCAATTCAAGAAGCTGATGTGGACGCGCCGCGCGTTTTGGAAGTTTCTAATTTAACGACAAAGAATGTGCGTGGCATCAGTTTTGATTTGCGAGCTGGCGAAGTTTTGGGCTTCTCGGGGCTGATTGGGTCAGGGCGCTCGGAAGTTTTTGAGTCGATTTGTGGCCTCTCGGAAATCGAAAGTGGCACGATCAAAATCGACGGCGCCGAAGTGCGGTTTTCGTCTGTGGCCCAAGCCCGCGATGCAGGCGTGGTTTACCTCACGAAAGATCGTAAATCCAAAGGCTTGCTCATGGAGCAGGGGATGCAAAAGAACATGACCCTGCTTGCGCTGCCAAAATTTGTGAAGAATTTCATGTTGGACAAAGGAGCCGAAGAGAAGGCGCTGGCACGCGGTGTGCGCCGCTTTGATATTCGCGCGCGTGACCCCAACGTCAAAGCTGGCGATTTGTCCGGCGGCAACCAACAGAAACTTCTTCTCGCCAAGGTTATGGAGTGTAATCCGCGTGTTGTTATCATCGACGAACCCACGCGCGGTATCGATGTAGGCACCAAGCAGCAGATTTATCATTTCATCGCGGCCCTCGCGGCTGAGGGAATGTCTGTGGTCGTGATTTCATCAGAGATGCCGGAAATTATCGGCATTTGCCACCGCGTTTTTGTGATGCGCGACGGGCGTATCATGGGGTCTGTGACGGGCGACGCCATTAATGAAACAGAGATCGTGCGCTATGCCGCTGGTCTGAAGGAAGAGGTGCGGGATGTCTGATTCAGCCACAACCACAGAAACAAAAAGCTGGCTTTCGTCAGTCGATTTTAAAACACTTGGGCCAGCGATCGCGTTGATATTGCTCTGTATCGTTGGATTTTCACTGAATTCAGCGTTCTTGAGTGAAGGTAATATCACCAATCTCCTCACGAGGTCCGCGTTTATCGGCATCATCGCGATTGGCGCCACATTCGTTATTACAGCTGGTGGAATTGACCTTTCGGTTGGGTCCATGGCTGCGGTTATCGCCGGCGTGATGATCATCGTGATGAACAGCGCAGTTGAAATCATGGGCACAGGTGTCGCGACGGTTCTTTTGGGCTGCGGTGTGAGTGTAATTTTGGGCGTTGGCGCTGGCTGGGCAAACGGATTTCTGACCACTAAAGGAAAAATCGAAGCCTTTATTGTCACCCTCGGGACCATGGGGATTTTCCGCTCGCTTGTGACCTATTTCGCAGACGGCGGCACCTTGTCGTTGGATTATGGCATCCGTGAAACCTATCGCCCAGTTTATTATGAGGCGTTCTTTGGGCTGCCCGTACCGGTTTGGGTGTTCATTTTTGTGTCGATCGCGGGCTGGGTTTTGCTTAACCGAACCGCCTTTGGCCGCTATTGCACGGCAATTGGCTCCTCCGAAAGCGTGGCGCGGTATTCGGCGATTAAAGTCGACCGCATCAAAACATGGACCTATGTGATCCAAGGGCTTTGCGTGGCAATGGCAACCATTATCTATGTCCCGCGTCTTGGCTCGGCCTCCTCAACGACGGGTGTCCTTTGGGAGTTGGAGGCGATTGCTGCGGTGATCATCGGCGGCACGGTCCTCAAGGGCGGCTACGGGCGGATTGGCGGCACGATTTTGGGGGCGCTGATCCTGACAACCATTGGCAATATCCTGAACTTTACGGATATGATTTCGAATTATCTGAACGGCACAATGCAAGGTCTGATTATTATTATCGCCGTTTGGTTGCAGCGCGCGGACTGGGGCAAAAAATCCAAGCCAAAATCCTAGCGTTGAAATGTGCGTCAAGGAGAGGCGCACAAAAGAAGGGGCCGGACCTAAAAAGGGCGGCTAAGATTGAAACTTAGGGAGGAAGATTATGAAACTGAAAACATCACTATTCGTCGCCGCAGTTACGGGGGCCATGGCCCTTGCCAGCGCCGCAATCGCGCAGGACCAAATTAAAATTGGGGTCTCATACCCAACGCCAACCCATGCTTGGGCGGCTGGGATGAACTGGCACGCAGAACAAGCCGAAGCGCGTCTCGAAGCTCTGTATCCAGACGTAGACCTTATCCTTGTGAACTCGCCAGATCCCGGTGCTCAGGCTTCCGCGATTGAGGATCTTGTCTCGGTTCACCAAATCGACGCACTTGTGGTCCTGCCGTTTGAGTCCGAGCCACTGACGGATCCAGTTTTGAACGTCAAAAAAACTGGCGCCCTGATCACGGTTGTGGATCGTGGCCTGAGCTTGCCCGGAATCGAAGACATTTATGTTGCGGGCAACAATCCTGAATTGGGTCGCGTGTCGGCGCAATACATGAAAACGCGTTTGAAAGAAGGCGATAACATCGTTGTTCTACGCGGGATTCCAACCATCATCGACAATGAGCGGTTCGATGCGTTCATGGCCGAAATGGAAGGCTCCGGCGTGAATATTCTCGACCACAAACACGCCAACTGGAATCGCGACGACGGTTTTGAAGTCATGCAAGACTTCCTAAGCCGTTTCCCCGATATCGATGCGGTTTGGGCCCAAGACGATGACATCGCCATCGGTGTTGTGGCGGCTTTGAAACAAGCTGGTCGCGACGGTGACGGCATGTTTGTTGTCGGCGGTGCTGGCATGAAAGAAACCATCAAATCGATCATGGATGGTGAAACATTGATACCAGTTGACGTCCTGTATCCACCAGCGATGATCGCCACGGCGATGGATGTAACCGTTGCCGCCTTCAAGTCCAACGGTCCGGTTTCTGGTCGTTATATTCTGGGTGCGACTTTGATCACGCCCGAGAACGCAGCAAGCTTCTATTTCCCCGACTCTCCTTTCTAGATTCTCCCAAGATCAGACAGTGAAGACGGGAATACGGGGGAGCCTTTCGGGGCTCCCTTTTTTGATTCGGGCTGGTTGTGAACGCTTGGAAAACCGCAGGGCAAAAAAAATGGCCTCGAAAATGCGTGAACATTTCCGAAGCCAATTTTTACAACGCAAAGCGTTGAAATGGTGGGCGATCCTGGAATCGAACCAGGCGTGAGTCGCCTCGAGGGAGTTACAGTCCCCTGCCACACCTTGCGGCCTATCGCCCAACAAGGGGTGAGATACTAGCCCTAGATTGGGGCGTCAACAGGAAAATACCTTGCATCTACACCTAGGCTCTGCGCATTGTCCGCGGCGCAATAAACTAAAGGCGGTGGACCATGGATAAACCTAAATGGGTGATTGAAAAAGAGCAGGACAAACGCTTGGCACGGGCCTCTCGCGTTTGGATGTTTGGGATTCACGCCGTGCGCGACGCTTTGCGCAACCCCAATCGGGAACGGCTGCGATTGATGGTCACCCAAAACGCGTATGATCGTTTAGAGAGTGACATCTTGGCCAGCGGCATGGAGCCGGAAATCGTGCCCACACGCAAATTTTCCGCCCCGCTTGATCCCCAGTCAGTTCACCAAGGCGCCGCATTGGAAGTTAAGCCGCTCGATTGGGGGCCGATTGAGGAAGTCTGCCTTGCTGCGGACGGTCAGGTGCCACGTGTGATCCTGTTGGACCGCGTGACGGACCCACATAACGTTGGGGCAATTCTGCGCTCTGCGGAAGTGTTTGGGGCGCGGGCCGTGATTGCACCAGAACGCCACTCGGCTCCGGAAACGGGTGCATTGGCAAAGACCGCTTCCGGCTCGCTAGAGCGTCAGCCGTATCTGCGGATTCGCAATCTCGCGGATGCCATCGAAAAACTGCAACAAATGGGCTATTTGGTTGTCGGTTTGGATGGCGATGCCGAGGAGTCTATTGAGGACGCGGTTGTCGGTATGACGGACCGTCCCATCGCTTTGGTCTTTGGGGCCGAGGGGCCTGGCTTGCGGGAAAAAACCAAGGAAACCGTTGATAAGTTAGCGAAAATTCCCTATGCGGCCGACTTCGGGTCGTTGAATGTTTCCAATGCTGCTGCGGTCGCGCTCTATGCTGTTCGCCCGAAATAGGCGCTGACGTCTTTCTCGCGGGCTGTCACGGTTGCGTTAGGGGTCTTGGGTTCTTTGCCATTTGTTGCCAAATTTAGAGCAACAGAAAGGATTCTCATGTTCTCTCGTCGCCATTTCCTCGCAATGGCGGGCGCTGCCCCGCTTGCGGCTCTCGTTGCGCCACCCGCTTTTGCGGGCAATGACTACGTGTTCAATACCCACGGGGTGGCCATCAATGGCTATGATCCCGTTGCCTATTTTACTGAAAGCAAACCCGTGCAGGGGATGATGAAATATGCGGTGAAATGGGAAGGCGCGATGTGGGTGTTTTCGTCGATGCACAACGCTGAGATCTTTATGGGGAACCCGCGTGCCTATGCTCCCAAATACGGGGGCTATTGCGCCTATGCGATGTCCAAAGGGGCTGTTGCAACCACGGAACCCGATGCATGGACGATACACAAAGACCGCTTGTACCTAAACTACAACACAACGGTTCGAAGTGTTTGGCAGGAAGATATGCCGGGCAATATCGCTCTTGCCAATGGGTTCTGGCCTTCAGCATTGATGTAGTGTGATCACGTTTTCTTGAGAAACCCTTAACATTTTGAACTCAGTACCCATTTTTTAAAGAGTAGGGTTTGGAACACCCTCGCAAATACTGTCCCTCGTTCCACACTAGCGCCCGAGCTTTCCCCAGTTCGGGCGTTTTTTCTTGTGTGAAATGGGACGATTCGAAAGGTTTTAGGGATGAAACATACAGATCAAACGCTGCGCGAAATCTTTACCGACACGAGGGTCATTGCCTGTGTTGGCATGTCGAAAAAACCGGAACGAGCGAGTTATTACGTCTCTGAGTTCCTGAAGGATAAGGGGTTTCGCATCATTCCTGTTAATCCCGTCTATGTGGGGCAGACGCTGTTGGGCGAACCCGTCCGCACCAGTTTGACGGCAATTGAGGCCGATATCCAAGTCGATATGATCGATATTTTCCGCAGAAGCGAAGATGTGTTGCCCGTTGTGGAGGAAGCCCTTGCGCGCTTTCCGAATCTCAAGGTGATTTGGATGCAGTTGGGGATAGAGAATGCGCAAGCGGCGGAACTTGCAGAGGCGCGGGGCGTTACTGTCATTCAAAACCGCTGTCCGAAAATCGAGTATCCGCGCCTGTTTGGTTAACGCGATGCCTTTTCGGAAATCCCTGACGTTCCTGCGCGGCGGGCCAATTCGGCTTCGACCTGCGCAAGGGATACGCCGCGCGACTGCAACATAACCAGCAAGTGAAAAAGCACGTCGGCGCTCTCTTTGACGAGTTCGTCTTTGTCGTTTTTTACCGCAGCAATGATCGCCTCAACGGCTTCCTCACCAAATTTCTCGGCGCATTTTTCGGGGCCTTTAGCGAGGAGTTTCGCGGTCCAGCTGCCGGTTGGGTCGGCGCTGGCACGCTCGGAAATTGTCTGGGCAAGTTTTGCGATTTCACTCATCTGTCTAGCCTCACATTGATACCATTCGCGGCCATGTATTCCTTGGCCTCGCGAATGGTGTAGTCCCCAAAGTGAAAGATCGACGCGGCAAGTACTGCGGAGGCTCCGCCCAGTGTCACACCTTCGACGAGGTGATCCAACGTGCCGACACCACCTGAGGCAATCACCGGTACAGAAACCGCATCCGAAATCGCGCGGGTAAGGGGCAAGTTGAAGCCTGCACGGGTTCCGTCACGATCCATCGAGGTGAGCAGGATTTCCCCAGCGCCCTTGGAAACAACGTTTTTCGCAAATTCAACCGCGTCAATACCGGTCGCTTTGCGGCCACCGTGGGTAAAGATTTCCCACTTGCCAGGGGACACGGTTTTCGCGTCGATGGCGACCACGATGCACTGGCTTCCGAAATGGTTTGCCGCGTCGGCGATCACGTCGGGATTGGCAACGGCGGCGGAGTTGAAGCTCACTTTATCCGCGCCAGAGAGCAGCAATTTGCGGACATCGTCACGGGTACGCACACCGCCGCCAATTGTAAGCGGCATGAAACAATGTTCCGCCGTGCGCCGCGCCAAATCATACATGGTACCGCGATTTTCGTGGGTGGCTTTGATGTCGAGGAAACACAACTCGTCGGCACCCGCAGCGTCATAGGCTTTTGCGCTTTCCACGGGGTCGCCCGCGTCGATCAAATCGACGAAGTTCACGCCTTTCACGACACGCCCTTCGGCGACATCTAGGCAAGGGATGATGCGGGTCTTGAGCATGGCGGCGGCTCCGTGGTGAAGGATTTCTTTGTCATAGGGGAAACACCGCTTCCCGACTAGGGGGCGTTAAGCGGTTTCGCCTTTTAGCACTTTGAGCGCTTGGGCCAAGTCGATCGCGCCATCATAGAGCGCACGACCGGAAATCGCACCGTTGAGGGAAGCTCCGCAATCGCGAAGCGCCCGCAGGTCGGCTAAGGAGCTGACGCCGCCTGAGGCGATAACGGGAATGGTCACCGCGCGGGCGAGGGCGGCTGTGGCTTCGACGTTGGGACCCTTCATGGCGCCATCGCGGTTGATATCGGTGTAAATGATCGCGGAAACGCCTGCATCCTCAAAGGATTTAGCGAGGTCTGTGACCATCACATCGGTTTCCGTTGCCCAGCCTTTGGTGGCCACTCGGCCATTGCGCGCGTCAATTCCAACAGCAACTTTTCCAGGGAATTCGCGGGCGGCTTCGCGCACGAGGTCGGGGTTTTCAACGGCGACGGTTCCAAGGATGACGCGGGCGAGGCCTTTGTCGATCCAGCGCGCGATGGTTGCCATGTCGCGGATGCCGCCGCCAAGTTGGGCGGGGACGCGGCATTGCTTCAGAATCGCTTCAACAGGGGCGGCGTTGACTGGCTCGCCCGCGAATGCGCCGTTTAGGTCAACCAGATGGAGCCACTCGCACCCAGCTTCAACAAACTCCAGCGCTTGGGCCGCTGGGTTTTCGTTGAAAACGGTGGTTCGGTCCATATCGCCCTTGAACAGGCGCACGGCGTTGCCGTCTTTGAGGTCGATGGCGGGATAGAGGATCATGAAACTGGCCTGTTTTGAGCTGAGTTAGCGCCTTTTGACATGGTTCTTGTGGGAAAGCAAAAGCTATGGCGCGAAAAATGCGACCCAACGTCATGGTTGATCGAAGCGAGAATTCTGGCGCAGGTTTGCTTTGAAACGGGAGGATACAGAATGAAAACACTACTTACAGCCGCAGCAGCGCTTGTTCTATCTGTCGGCGCAGGGTTTGCGGATCCGATTGACGGCACATGGAAAACCGAAGTCGATGATGGGGCCTATGCCCATATCGCCGTTGCGACCTGTGGCGACAAAATTTGCGGCGTGATTGCGCGCACCTTTGATTCTTCGGGGGAAACCAAATCGCCGAACATCGGCAAGCAGTTGGTTTGGGATATGAGCGTGAAGGGCGAGGGGGCCTATGCGGGCGGCAAAATTTGGCAACCCTCCAAAGACAAAGTGTATAAGTCCAAAATGGCTTTGAACGGCAATACGCTTAAAGTTTCGGGCTGTGTTGGCCCTATCTGTAAGAAACAAACGTGGTCGCGCGTGAATTAAGCGCCATGTGAGAAAGCCCCGCCGATTGGCGGGGCTTTTAATGTTTTAGGGTTTCCATTTCAGGAAGTTGGCAATCATCCGCAGTCCCGTTTGTTGGGATTTTTCCGGATGAAATTGCATGCCGATCAAATTGTCACGTCCGACAATCGCGGTGATTTCTTCGGCGTAATCCACATGCGCCAAACGGTGGGCACGATTTTTGACGCGGAAATGAAACGAATGGACAAAATAGGCGTGATCACCCGTCGAAATCCCCTCCAGCACTTCGTGGGGGTGATCCAAAACGAGGTCGTTCCACCCCATATGCGGGACTTTTAGCGTGGGGTCCGAAGGGGCGACTTTGACGACATCGCCGCCGATCCAATCAAATCCCGCGGTGTCTGTATACTCATGGCCTGTGGTTGAAAGCATCTGCATCCCGATGCAAATCCCCATGAAGGGGCGGCCCCGTGCAACGACGACCTCCTCTAAGGCTTCAAACAATCCCGTGTGGTCAAAAAGCTCGGCTTTGCAGGCAGGAAACGCGCCATCTCCGGGCAAGACAACTCGATCCGCCCGCAAGACATCGGCCGGGTTGGAAGTGACGATGACGTCACCCGCGTTTGTCTCGGAGGCCATGCGTTGGAACGCTTTTTCGGCCGAATGCAAGTTGCCGCTGTCATAGTCAATGATCGCCGTGAGCATTTACAACGCACCCTTTGTCGACGGAATCGCATCCGCTTTGCGCGGATCGATTTCAACCGCTTCACGCAATGCGCGGGCCACCGATTTGAAGGTCGCCTCGGCGATGTGGTGGCTGTTGAACCCGTGCAATTTGTCGACATGCAGGGTGATGCCGCCGTGGGTGCTGAGGGCCTGAAAGAATTCGCGGACCAATTCGGTGTCGAAGGTGCCAATTTTTGGCGTTGGCATGTCGACGTTCCAAATGAAATAGGGCCGTGCAGAGAGGTCCAGCGCAGTGCGGATTTGCGAGTCATCCATCGCCAACAGGAAAGACCCATAGCGTCGAATCCCTCGTTTATCACCAAGCGCTTGGCTCAAAGCCTGACCAATCGCGATTCCCACGTCCTCGACGGTGTGGTGGTCGTCGATGTGCAAATCGCCGCTGGCGCGGACGGTCAGATCGATGAGCGCGTGCCGCCCAAGTTGATCCAGCATATGATCAAAGAAGCCCACACCCGTTTTGTTGTCGTACAGTCCGGTCCCGTCGAGATTGATTTCGACCGAAATATCGGTTTCTGCAGTCTTGCGCGTAATTTTTGCGGTCCGCATGTCAGGTCTCCTAAGTTTTTTCCATCTTATAGGCGTGCAGGGCGACCAGATAAAGAGCGCACTTAACGGTGAACGAAAGCCCTCTGAATTTGTGTTCTAGGCCTCACGCCATTGGCCATTTTCGAGCCCTTCGATGGACCAATCGCCGATTCTGTAGCGGATCAGGCGCAATGTGGGGGCCCCAATATGGGCCGTCATGCGACGGACTTGGCGATTGCGGCCCTCTGAAATCGTGATCGAAAGCCAACAATCGGGCACCGTTTTGCGGAATCGAACAGGGGGGATTCGGGGCCAAAGTCCTGTTGGTTCCGTCATCCGCTCCACTTTGGCGGGTTTGGTCGGGCCATCTTTGAGGGCGACACCACGGCGCAGGTTTTCGATATCGGCGTCGCTCGGGGTGCCTTCGACTTGCACCCAATAGGTTTTTTCCATTTTGAATTTCGGGCTGGCAATCTTGTTTTGCAATTTGCCGTCGTCCGTCAAAAGCAACAGGCCTTCACTATCCCGATCAAGGCGTCCCGCAGCGTAAACTTTTGGAACTTTGATGAAATCAGAAAGGGTTTGGCGCGTACTGCCTTGCGAGCCCGCGTCCGTAAATTGCGAAAGCACATCAAAGGGTTTGTTGAAAAGGATCAGAGTCATGCCCCTAAATGCCAGAGCAAAGCGAAGGGGGCAACAGGTGGGAAAGTATAAAATTTCCTTCACATTTTATCGAATATTACCATTTTGATAAGATTTTCCCTTTATCAGGGCAATTACAACCTTCGCGCGGTAAAGTGACAGGGCAGCCCTTGCAGGTCCCTGTTGGGACTATTACTACTTCTAAGCTAAGTGGATCCGCGTTGACGTGAAGACGCAAAGAGTAGGCAGGCAAATATGAACGACCCAGTTGAGACGTATATGAACCTCGTGCCCATGGTGGTCGAGCAAACGAGTCGCGGCGAGCGCGCCTATGACATTTTCTCCCGCTTGCTCAAAGAGCGGATCATTTTCGTAAATGGCCCCGTTCATGACGGGATGAGTCAGCTTGTTGTGGCCCAGCTTTTGCACCTTGAGGCCGAAAACCCCGAGAAAGAAATCTCGATGTACATCAACAGCCCCGGCGGCGTGGTGACATCTGGATTGTCGATCTATGACACGATGCAATACATCAAACCCAAAGTGAGCACTTTGTGCATTGGGCAAGCGGCGTCTATGGGGTCACTTTTGCTTGCGGCGGGCACCAAAGGCATGCGCTATTCTCTGCCCAACAGCCGTATCATGGTGCACCAACCTTCGGGCGGATACCAAGGGCAGGCGACGGATATTCTTATCCATGCTCAGGAAACACAAAAACTCAAGGACCGCTTGAATGGCATTTATGTCAAACATACAGGTCAAGATATGAAGACCGTCGTCGACGGGCTTGAGCGTGATAATTTCATGTCTGCAGAAGAAGCTAGAGACTGGGGTCTCATTGATGAGATCGTTGAGAATCGCGAAAAAAGCGACGCATAAGGGCGCGTTGGTTTCTACCGATGCGTTAACGGCACAATGATTTTGCCGTTGTACAAGAAAATTGGCTGTCCTAAGCTAGGGCCTAAGGCAGCCTAAACAACGTTTATTACGGTTTGACTGGGCGCAATGCGGCCACCAGAGATCAAACAAAGGATCACCATGGCAAAAACGACGACTGGCGACAGCAAAAACACACTTTACTGTTCTTTCTGTGGAAAGAGTCAGCATGAGGTTCGTAAACTTATTGCAGGACCAACGGTCTTTATTTGCGATGAATGTGTTGAACTTTGCATGGACATCATCCGCGAAGAGACCAAGTCTAGCGGTCTGAAAGCCACGGATGGCGTTCCGACACCGAGTGATATTTGTGAAGTTCTTGATGATTATGTTATTGGCCAGGCGCACGCAAAGCGTGTGCTCGCCGTTGCTGTGCATAACCACTATAAACGTTTGAACCACTCCGGTGGTACAGGCGACATCGAACTTGCAAAGTCCAACATTATGTTGGTTGGCCCAACGGGTTGCGGGAAGACCTTGCTCGCGCAAACACTTGCACGCATTTTGGACGTTCCGTTCACCATGGCGGACGCCACAACCTTGACCGAAGCGGGCTATGTCGGGGAAGATGTCGAGAACATCATCCTTAAATTGCTTCAGGCCAGCGAATACAATGTTGAACGCGCGCAACGTGGCATCGTCTATATTGACGAAGTCGATAAAATTACACGCAAATCTGACAATCCGTCGATCACTCGCGATGTGTCGGGCGAGGGTGTACAGCAGGCGCTTCTGAAAATTATGGAAGGGACGGTTGCTTCCGTGCCTCCACAAGGGGGGCGTAAGCACCCACAGCAAGAATTTTTGCAGGTCGATACCACTAATATTCTGTTCATCTGTGGCGGCGCGTTTGCCGGCCTCGACAAGATCATTGCTGCCCGTGGTAAAGGTAGCGCGATGGGATTCGGTGCCGATGTCCGCAATAACGACAATCGGGGTGTTGGGGAGATTTTCCAAGAGTTGGAGCCAGAAGACCTTTTAAAGTTCGGTTTAATCCCTGAGTTTGTCGGGCGCCTGCCTGTGATTGCAACTCTTGAGGATCTTGACGCGGATGCGCTGGTGACGATTTTGACCAAGCCTAAAAATGCGCTGGTCAAACAATATCAGCTGTTGTTTGAACTTGAAAACGCGGAATTGAAGTTCACCGACGACGCCCTCAAAGCTATCGCCGGTCGCGCCATCAAACGCAAAACGGGCGCGCGGGGGCTTCGGTCCATTCTTGAAGAAATCCTTCTGGATACAATGTACGAACTCCCAGATATGGGCAGCGTAACGGAAGTGGTTGTAAACGAAGAAGCTGTCTTAAGCGACGCGTCGCCTCTTTTGGTCCATGGTGATGAAAAAGCTGAGCCCGTAAGCGCGGGCTAATGAAACTCGAGTTCTGGGAAGAGGAGTATCTCTTTCCCAGAACTATTTAACCGCTAGATACCTGATAAATTGGCTTCAGCGGCAAATTGCCTTACCTTCGCGCGTATGGACTAGACCTCAGGCGCGAGTTGCGGCATATCTACCCCAACGATTGTCGGAGACTCCTATGCGCTTTATTCTCAGCTTGATCACATGGTGGAACAGAGAAACTTTGGGGACACGTGTATTTACGTGGCGCAAAGGGACCAAAGTTGGCGAAGATGCCGCTGGTAATTTATTTTACAAAAACAAGGACGGCTCCAAACGGTGGGTCATCTTTAACGGTGATATCGACGCGAGCAAAGTTTCGCCAGATTGGCATGGTTGGCTGCATTTCACATGGAACGACACGCCGACCGATGCGCCTTTGGCTCATAAGGTTTGGGAGAAACCGCACCAAAAGAACACAACGGGCACGCTCGCGGCATATGCGCCGACAGGGTCGCTGCGGCAAGCTTCACCTGCGAGTCGCGCAGATTACGAAGCTTGGCAGCCAGAATAACAATGAGCGATTCTCCAGCTCAAATCATAGTGGGCAGTGCCGTTTTGGTTGTTGCTACAGGGTTTCTGATCTTTGCGGGACAAGCAACTGGATTTGGAAGTAGCCGCGCTGGCTATGAATTGTCTGCAAGCTTTCGTTCCGCAGAAGGTATTACCGTTGGCTCAGACGTGCGTCTTGCCGGTGTAAAAATCGGATCCGTCACCAAAATGGCCTTGAACACGCAGACATTTTTCGCGGACACTGAAATAACGCTCTTCGATGGTATCCAACTGCCGGATGATAGTGCCATAACTATTGCCTCAGAGGGTTTGTTGGGCGGTAATTTCGTTGAAGTCAGTCCCGGCGGATCACTTTCGAACTTCCAAGCCGGTGCCGAAATTGAAGATACACAAGGTGCAGTCAGTCTCATATCGTTGTTGATGAAATTTGTCTCCGGGAGCGGCGCGGAATGACCCGCTCTCTGTGTGCAGTTTTGGCTTTTTGCGCAATGCCGGCATTTGCTCAGACCATTATTGAAGAGCCCTCGCCGTCCTTTGACGAAGAGTTGGGGATCATTGGCATCACGACTGAGAACCGCAGCCTAGACGTCCTAAATTCCAACGGCGATCCTTTTCTAGAAAGCGTTGAGACTGAATCCGTCGAGCAGGTGTCTCAAGGTACGGGTGCTGTTCTGCGCGGGTTAGATCGGGTGAGTACTGAGCTTCAGGACTTTGAACTGGCGATAGGCGAAAGCTTTATGGTCGGTCCATTGCTAGTCACTTTAAAAGAGTGTCGTTACCCGCAGGACAATCCCTCTGGTGATGCATTCGCCTATCTGACTATTGAAGATCGCCTGCAGGGTGAAATCGTTTTTGAGGGCTGGATGATTGGGTCCGCTCCTGCGCTCAATGCGTTGGATCACTCGCGGTATGACGTCTGGGTGTTGCATTGCAAAACGTCTTCGGGCGACGATATCGCTCCTGCTGAGTAGAAATTCGCATCGACTCGGAGCGCAGAAAATAAGCGTTTCCGGTAGGTTTCTCTTGGAATTTCCTGTGCTCCGAGTGAGAGCAGATGGGGCGTGACAAATTGTGTGTCAAATAGGGTGAAACCGCACCGACAAAGCCTGTCTACTAGATAGGCCAGAGCGATTTTTGAGGTGTCACGGCGACGTGAGAACATGCTTTCTCCAAAAAATACTCCCCCTAATGTGACGCCGTAAACCCCGCCGACAAGGGTGTGGGTGTCCCAAACTTCGATTGAATGCGCAAAACCCAATCGATGCAGTTCTTGGTAGAGATCAAAAATTTCGGCATTGATCCATGTCTCAGCTCGATCCGCGCATGCCGCAACTGTTCCAGAAAAATCGCTGTTGATTCGAATGTCGAACGACGAGGTTCGCAAGGTACGCGCCAAACTACGTGAAATGTGAAAACCATCGACGGGAATAACTCCACGGCGGTGGGGGTCGACCCAAAATATATCAGGATTTTCGCGGCTTTCGGCCATCGGGAATACGCCAGACGCGTAGCCATTGAGCAATATTTCTGGCGTTAAAGGGTCAGACATTCCCAGTCTCAGCATATGAAAACGCCCACCCGAATAAGGGCAGGCGTGTGATTCTCAAGAAAGGTTTGCTTCGAGCCAACGTTCCAGCCAGTGGATGTCGTAATTCCCCGTTTGGATGTCTTCCTCCGCGAGCAGCATGTCAAACAGCGGCAAGGTGGTCGCGACGCCATCGACGATCAGCTCGCCTAAGGCCCGCTGCAGACGTGCGAGCGCTTCGGGGCGATCACGCCCGTGGACGATCAATTTGCCAATCAAACTGTCGTAATAAGGGGGGATCGTGTAGCCGTCATAAAGTGCGCTATCCATACGGACACCCAAGCCACCCGGCGCGTGGAATTGCGTGATACGCCCAGGGCACGGGGCGAAATTCGGTAGGCGTTCGGCGTTAATCCGTACCTCAATCGCGTGACCGTTGATGACAAGGTCATCTTGGCCAAAGGACATTTCAAGGCCAGAAGCCACCCGAATTTGCTCACGCACCAGATCAATGCCAAAAATGGCTTCGGTGACCGGATGCTCAACTTGAAGGCGGGTGTTCATTTCGATGAAATAGAACTCCCCATTTTCGTAGAGGAATTCAATCGTACCTGCGCCAACGTAATTGATCCGCGCACAGGCGTCCGCACAGACCTTACCGATTCTGTCCCGCAACTCTTGGGTGATGCTCGGGCCGGGGGCTTCCTCAAAAACTTTCTGATGGCGACGTTGGAGCGAACAATCCCGCTCGCCCAAATGCACGGCTTTGCCTTTGCCGTCGCCAAAGACTTGGATTTCGATGTGACGCGGCGTGCCGAGATACTTCTCAATATAGACTTCGTCATTGCCAAACACCGACTTGCCTTCAGAACGTGCCGTGCGGAAGGCAACTTCGAGATCGGCTGCGGATTTGGCAAGTTTCATGCCACGACCACCGCCGCCTGCTGTTGCCTTGATGATGACAGGGTAGCCAACTTCGTTTGCAACTTTTTGCGCGGTCTCGTAATCAGGGACGCCCCCGATTGAGCCAGGAACGCAAGGCACGCCAAGTTTTAACATGGTCTCTTTGGCGGTGATTTTATCGCCCATCGTGCGAATGTGTTCCGACGTCGGGCCGATGAACGCGATGTCGTGGTCTTCGAGAGCCTGCACAAATGCCGCGTTTTCAGACAGGAAGCCATAGCCGGGGTGGATCGCTTGAGCGCCTGTGATTTCACAGGCCGCAATGATGGCCGCCACATTGAGATAGCTGTCGGTGCTGGAAGGGGGGCCAATACAGATTGCTTCGTCGGCCATGCGCACATGCATGGCGTCTGAGTCCGCAGTGGAATGGACGGCGACCGATTTGATCCCCATCTCGCGACAAGCGCGGATCACGCGTAGCGCGATTTCTCCACGGTTGGCGATTAGAATTTTTTCAAACATAGGGCGCGCCTTATTCGATGATCATCAATGGTTGGCCATACTCAACGGCGTCGCCGTCGGTGATCAAAATCCGCTTAACCGTGCCGGACGCAGGGGAAGGAATATGGTTCATTGTTTTCATCGCTTCGATGATCATTAATGTGTCGCCTTCGGTAACTTTGCTACCCACACTTACGAAATTAGCTGCACCGGGTTCGGCCGCCATATAAGCGGTTCCAACAACGGGTGAAGGCACCGCGCCGGGATGGTCAGACGGATCTTCACTGACGACCGCGGGAGCGGATGCGGGTGCAGAAGCCACAGCCGCAGCAGGGGCTGCAACGGGGGCGGCTGCAACGGCGGCAACAACATTGGTTTGTTTGCTAACACGAACATTCAAGCAATCGTCGTCGCCATACTCGCGTTTGACATGCAGCTCGGTGAGATCGTTTTCATTTAGAAGTTCTGCAAGGGCCTTAATGAATGCCACATCTGAATCGTGATTTTTTGTCATGCCGTCCTCGATGTTTTCCGTTACCGCTTCTTTGGCAGCAACATGCCAAATTGTGTTTTAGACGCTTATAGCCAGTTGCCAAGTGATAGAAAAGCATTCCTACAACAATTCTTGACCTTACGAGAGCGAAAACTCAAGATTTTGTTACAGAAGTTGTAGCGGAGGCAGAATTTCAGGGTTGTTAGAAGAATTCTATGGAGTGAATGGACCCAAACTCTGCTCTTGGCACCGTGATGCCACGAGATTCTGCCGCATTTATACTGGAAGTTTGCTTGATTTATAATCATTTTAAGAGCGGCATTTTATTTTTTGACCATTTAGTCAATAAATTGCTTTGAAAGTGCTAAAACATGTGCAACGCTCTGGATATCAAACACGCCAGCAGGGAGGCACCTATGCCGAACAGCCAGTTTACCCCCGGAATCGCTTCGGGAAGGTTGTCAGACACGGACTACAACGAGAATTTTTCCGATCTTCACGCGCCTCTTGAGGTCCATGAGGCCGCAGTTGCGGCAGATCGCTGCTATTTTTGTTATGACGCTCCATGTATGACCGCCTGTCCGACGAGCATCGATATTCCATTGTTCATTCGCCAGATTGCCACGGGAACACCCGACGCAGCAGCGAGAACAATTTTTAATCAAAACATTCTGGGCGGAATGTGCGCTCGGGTCTGCCCGACGGAAACGCTTTGTGAAGAAGTTTGTGTGCGCGAAACCGCCGAGGGGAAACCTGTCGAAATCGGCCGTTTGCAGCGATTTGCAACAGATACGTTGATGGCAAAGGGTGTTCATCCCTATGTACGGGCTGCGGCGACGGGCAAAAAAGTTGCCGTTGTTGGAGCCGGACCAGCGGGTTTGGCCGCAGCGCATCGGTTGGCGATGAAGGGGCATGATGTGACCCTGTTTGACGCGCGCGCTAAAGCTGGTGGGTTAAATGAATTTGGGATTGCCGCCTATAAATCCGTTGACGAGTTCGCAGAACGCGAGGTCGCGTGGCTTTTGGAGATCGGCGGAATTACCGTTAAAACAGGGAAGGCCTTGGGAGGAAACCTTGCGCTCGAAACCCTTCGCGCGGAGTATGATGCTGTGTTCCTTGGTATTGGTCTTGGGGGAGTAAACGCTCTTCGTGCGCCAGGGGAAGACAAAGATGGTGTCTTGGATGCCGTTGATTTTATTTCAGATTTGCGCCAAGCAGATGATCTTTCTGCCCTTCCCGTTGGCCGCAATGTTGTGGTGATCGGCGGCGGGATGACCGCTGTCGACGCCGCAGTCCAAAGCAAACTATTGGGGGCGGAGAACGTCACAATGGTTTATCGCCGTGGTAAAGAAGCCATGAGCGCAAGTGTTTATGAGCAAGAATTGGCAACGGCCAAAGGCGTTCGGATTATCTACAACGCGCAACCTAAAGCCGTGCTTGGAAATGGCGCCGCGTCGGGCGTTGAGTTTGAATATACCACCTCGGAGCGCGGCGCATTGCAAGGGACGGGGGAGGTTTTCACCGTTCCCGCGGATCAAGTATTCAAAGCCATCGGCCAAACGCTAATCGAAACCCCAGAGGGTATCGCAATGGCGGGCGGCAAAATCCAAACCTCGGAAACGGGCGCAACAAACATTGCGGGAATTTGGGCTGGCGGAGATTGCGCGAGTGGCGGCGATGATCTTACTGTCACAGGGGTCGCCCAAGGGCGCGATGCCGCAGAAGACATTCATACATTTTTGATGGGAGGTGCCTAAGTCATGGCCGATCTAACAAGCAATTTCGTTGGCATCAAATCACCCAACCCATTTTGGCTGGCCTCAGCTCCGCCAACCGACAAAGAATACAACGTTCGCCGTGCCTTTGAGGCCGGTTGGGGCGGGGTTGTCTGGAAAACACTCGGTTCCGAAGGGCCGCCTGTTGTGAACGTAAACGGCCCACGGTATGGCGCTATTTTCGGAGCGGATCGCCGTTTGCTCGGTCTCAATAATATCGAGCTGATTACCGATCGTCCTTTGCAGACAAACCTTCGTGAAATCAAAGCGGTAAAGCGGGATTATCCCGACCGCGCGATGATCGTATCCCTCATGGTGCCTTGCGAAGAAGACGCGTGGAAAGCTATCCTACCCGTTGTCGAAGAAACGGGTGCGGATGGAATTGAACTCAACTTTGGCTGCCCCCATGGGATGGCGGAGCGCGGAATGGGCTCGGCTGTTGGGCAGGTGCCAGAATACATCGAAATGGTCACACGGTGGTGCAAACAAAACACCCGTATGCCTGTGATTGTGAAGCTCACACCCAACATCACTGACGTGCGCAAGCCTGCGGAAGCCGCGCGCAGAGGCGGCGCGGATGCGGTGAGTCTAATCAATACGATCAATTCCATCACCAGCGTCAATCTTGATGCAATGAGCCCTGAGCCCATGATCGATGGCAAAGGCACACACGGCGGATACTGCGGTCCAGCGGTGAAGCCGATTGCGATGAATATGGTTGCGGAAATCGCCCGTAATGCCGAAACGGCGGGTTTGCCAATTTCGGGAATCGGCGGCATTACCACTTGGCGCGATGCGGCCGAATTTATGGCACTTGGTGCTGGCAATGTTCAGGTCTGTACGGCCGTTATGACTTACGGTTTTAAAATCGTCGAAGAGATGATTTCAGGTCTGAGCGAATGGATGGATGAGAAGGGCCACACCAATACCGCAGATTTCGTTGGCATGGCTGTGCCGAATGTAACTGATTGGCAGTATCTCAACCTGAACCACGTCACAAAAGCAGTCATCAACCAAGACGATTGTATTAAATGTGGTCGGTGTTACGCAGCTTGCGAAGACACAAGCCACCAAGCAATTTTAATGTCCGAAGATCGTGTTTTCACGGTGGACGACAGCGAATGCGTGGCGTGCAACCTTTGCGTTAATGTGTGTCCTGTCGAAAACTGCATCACGATGACAACGCTCGAAGATGGCGCGATTGACGAGCGGACGGGCGAGAAAGCCGGTGGGTATTCCAACTGGACACAACACCCCAACAACCCGTCGTTCGCAGCAGAATAACAGGTAATATCAAAAGCATTGAATATGGGGCCTCGTTGTTTTTCGGGGCCCTTTATGTTTGAGTAGGGGACAGAACCCGTGTAAAGATGGTGTCCAGAAAGGCCTCAGCATCCGGAAACGGGTCGGGCCGTTCTTCGCCTAAAACCATACGCACCTGTACGTCAAAATCGGCATAATGCTGAGTCAGGGACCAGATCGAAAACAAAAGGTGGCGTGGATCCACGGGGGCGATTTTCCCCGCGGCAATCCAGCCATCAATCACCAAAGATTTTTCGTCGACAAGACTTTTGAGCTCGCCCTCAATTGCGGGTCCAATTCGCGGAGCCCCTTGTAGTATTTCATTGGCAAACAGTCGGCTTTCGCGCGGAAAATCTCGGCTCATTTGCAGCTTTCGATGAACATATGCAAGAATTTCGTCGCGAGGATTTCCCTCAGCATTTAATTTGTACAACGGGTCGAGCCATGTTTCCATGAGGCCCTCAAGCAAAGTCGTATGGATGGCCTCCTTGGAGGCAAAATAGTAGAGTAAATTCGGTTTGCTCATACCCGCGGTTTTCGCGATATGGTCCAGCGTCGATCCTCGAAAACCGTACTGGGAAAAAACGTCCAAAGCGGCCTCAAGAATCAATGAGATGTTTTTTTGCTGGATTCGTGTCTTTGGTTGCTTGCTGTTCATTTCGGCCTCATCTCTCGGAACTCTCGCGCCGATTTTGGAATCGTCTGTGCCGCTTTTAACGGCCTGCTCAAAAATGTGCCAATTTATTTGTTTATTTCCCAGAAACCTGCCATTCCTATAGGAATTCTGCGTGAAAACTGGTCGAAAAACTTGACTGGTTTCTCACCTCTGTTAGCGTAAGATTGACCAAATGGTCAAACTATTTTGGGTGGCGGGATGCTAAATAACATGCCCGCCTAGGGAGGCCACAGTGGCAAACGATCACACAATTATTCCAAACGACCTATCCGCTTTTTGGATGCCATTTACGGCCAACCGCCAATTTAAGAAGGCTCCGCGCCTTTTTGTTGCCGCCGAGGGAATGTATTATACGACATCTGATGGTCAACAGGTTTTGGACGGAACTGCGGGTTTGTGGTGTTGTAACGCGGGTCATGCGCGGCCTAAAATAACTGAAGCGGTTCAAAAGCAAGTCGCCGAAATGGACTATGCTCCGGCTTTCCAGATGGGCCACCCGAAAGCGTTTGAATTGGCGAGTACTCTTCGGGATATGGCACCTGACGGACTCAATCACGTCTTTTACACCAATTCCGGTTCGGAGTCGGTTGAGACTGCACTCAAAATTGCGCTGGCCTATCAGCGCACCATTGGGCAAGGCACACGTACACGGTTGGTGGGGCGCGAAAAAGGCTATCACGGGGTGAACTTCGGTGGGATATCCGTCGGCGGACTTGTGAACAATCGCCGGATGTTTGGCACCCTTTTGAATGGTGTTTTGCACCTTCCACATACTCATTTGCCCGAGAAGAATGCTTGGACCAAGGGCCAGCCAGAGCATGGCGTTGAGCTTGCGGATGACCTTGAACGGATGATCGCATTGCATGGTGCAGACACAATTGCAGCTGTCATTGTTGAGCCTATGTCAGGGTCGGCGGGTGTGTATATGCCGCCCAAGGGATACCTCGAGCGGCTGCGCGCACTTACAAAAAAACACGGTATCCTCCTGATTTTCGACGAAGTTATCACGGGATTTGGGCGCCTTGGCTCAAGTTTTGGCGCGGAGCATTTTGGTGTTACACCCGATTTGATTACCTGTGCTAAGGGATTGACGAATGGTGTGATTCCGATGGGCGCCGTTCTGGCTACTTCTGAAATTCACGACGCGTTCATGACCGGTCCCGAGCATGTGATTGAGCTTTTCCATGGCTATACCTATTCGGGAAATCCGGTGGCCTGTGCTGCGGGTTTGGCGACGCTTGAAACCTATCGCGAGGAAGAACTGTTCAAACGGGCTGCGGATATGGCTCCCTATTGGGAGGAAGCATTGCACAGTCTGAAGGGGTTGCCGCATGTGATTGATATTCGCAACATGGGCTTGATTGGCGCGGTGGAATTGGAGCCAATTCCGGGCGAGCCGACCAAGCGCGCGTTTGATGCTTTCTTGAAGGCTTATGATAAGGGAGTTCTCGTTCGGACCACGGGTGACATCATCGCTTTGAGCCCACCGCTGATTATTGAAAAAGAACATATTGATAAACTTATCGGGACGTTATCGGACGTTCTTAAGTCTTTGGATTAAGGAGCATCCCATGGCAGCACCAGGTGAAAACCTCAAAATTAACGGCGAACGTCTTTGGGAAAGTCTCATGGATATGGCAAAAATCGGACCGGGTATTGCTGGCGGAAATAATCGTCAGACCCTAACGGATGAGGACGGTGAAGGGCGCGCGTTGTTCCAGAAATGGTGCTTGGATGCTGGCTGTACGATGGGCCTTGATCAGATGGGAAATATGTTTGCGCAGAGGGAAGGAACGGACCCCGATGCGCTGCCGGTTTATGTCGGCAGTCACTTGGATACGCAGCCGACAGGTGGAAAATACGATGGGGTTCTAGGCGTTCTTGGCGGGTTGGAACTCCTCCGCACGATGAATGATTTGGGGATCAAAACCAAACACCCAATCGTGGTTACCAACTGGACCAACGAAGAGGGCACGCGTTATGCGCCCGCCATGTTATCGAGCGGAGTTTTCGCGGGAATGCACACTCAAGAGTGGGCGTACGAGCGCGAAGATGCCGAGGGCAAAACGTTCGGCGACGAGTTGAAGCGGATCGGATGGCGCGGTGACGAAGACGTCGGCGCGCGGAAAATGCATGCGTTCTTTGAGTTGCACATTGAGCAGGGGCCAATCCTTGAGACCGAAGGAAAAACCATTGGCGTCGTGACCCACGGACAGGGGCTCTCTTGGACCGAAGTTACCATCACAGGCAAAGATTCTCACACGGGATCGACTCCGATGCCGATGCGCCGTGATGCGGGGTTGGGTTTGGCGCATGTTCTTGAATTGGTGAACCAAATTGCAATGTCGCATGCGCCCCATGCGGTTGGCGCGGCGGGCCACATTGACGTCTATCCAAATTCGCGTAACGTGATTCCGGGAAAAGTGGTTTTCACCGTCGATTTTCGCTCGCCCGACCTCGCCGTCATCCAAGATATGGAAGCGCGTCTGCGCGAAGGGGCGCAAGCAATTTGTGACGAAATGGGCCTTGGGGTTTCGTTTGAGAAAACGGGTGGATTTGATCCTGTTACCTTTGATGAAACCTGCGTAACGGCCGTTCGCAATGCCGCCGAGCGCTTGGGGTATTCACATCGCGACCTGATCTCTGGTGCAGGGCATGACGCCTGTTGGATCAACAGAGTGGCACCGACCGCGATGGTTATGTGCCCCTGTGTTGATGGCCTTTCTCACAATGAGGCCGAAGAAATATCGCAAGAATGGGCGACCGCAGGCACAGATGTTCTGCTGCACGCCGTTTTGGAAACAGCTGAGATTGTCGAGTAATCTGCACGTCCCGCTGTCATTGGAAGGAAAAATGTTATGACCAAAGTCATCAAAAACGGAACCGTTTGCACTGCGGATCGCACGTGGAAGGCTGATGTTCTGATTGAGGGCGAGACCATCAAACAGATCGGCGAAAACCTCTCGGGCGACACATATATTGATGCGGAAGGGGCCTATGTGATCCCCGGCGGGATTGATCCGCACACCCATCTAGAAATGCCCTTTATGGGCACGACGGCGGCGGAGACTTTTGAGAGTGGAACATGGGCCGCGGCGGCCGGTGGCACCACGATGTTAATTGATTTCTGTTTGCCCGGCCCTGATGGCTCGATAAAAAACGCGATCAACGAGTGGCACCGCAAATCCGCACCGCAAATCTGTTCCGACATCGGCTATCACATGGCGATCACGGGCTGGAATGAAGACATCTACCGCGAGATGAAAGACGCGGTCGATATGGGAGTCAATTCGTTCAAGCACTTCATGGCTTATAAGGGCGCATTGATGGTGGAAGACGACGAAATGTTCGCATCTTTCCAGCGCTGCAAGGAGCTTGGTGCGCTGCCGATGGTGCATGCCGAGAACGGTGACATCGTTGATATCCTTCAGAAAAAATACTTAGCCGAAGGCATCACAGGCCCAGAAGGGCACGCCTATTCGCGTCCGCCAGAACTTGAGGGCGAGGCGGCAAATCGTGCGATTACGATTGCCGATGCCGCGGGAACGCCGCTCTATATTGTCCATGTTTCCTGTGAGCAGGCCCATGAGGCCATTCGTCGGGCGCGTCAAAAAGGCATGCGGATTTACGGCGAGCCGTTGATTCAATTCCTGACATTGGACGAAAGCGAGTATTTCAAAGGCGATTGGATGCATTCGGCGCGGCGCGTAATGAGCCCGCCGTTCCGTAATAAAGAGCATCAAGCCAGCCTTTGGGCGGGTCTTCAGAGCGGGTCATTGCAAGTGGTCGCGACGGACCATGCCGCCTTTAATTCAGAGCAAAAACTGATGGGGAAAGATAACTTTTGCCTCATTCCGAACGGCTCAAATGGGGTGGAAGAACGGCTTGCTGTTCTCTGGACAGAGGGCGTTGAAACGGGCCGCTTGACCCCCAATGAATTTGTGGCCGTAACCTCAACAAACATTGCAAAAATCCTAAATATATATCCGAAAAAAGGGGCGATAATGGAAGGGGCCGATGCAGATATCGTTGTTTGGGACCCAAAAATTTCAAAAACAATCAGCCAAGCCAATCACCATTCTGTCTTGGATTACAACGTGTTTGAAGGGTTCGATGTTAAAGCTCAAAGTCGTTATACCTTGAGCCGTGGCGAAGTTATTTGGGCATGGGGGCAGAATAGCCAGCCTCAACCTGGTCGCGGGCGCTTTGTACCAAGGCCGGCCTTCTCGAGCGCTTCAAAAGCCTTGAGTAAGTGGAAAGAACTCAACTCTCCACGCACAATTAAAAGGGATCCAATGAACATTCCTGCGGGAATCTAAATCAACGTGCCGGCAGTGTCGGCACGTACAAAAATGACCGGAAAACCGGCAATCTCAAGGGGGACGGCGTGAGCCAAGCAACTGTAATAGAAGCTAAAAATCTGGACCTGACATTTCAAACAAACGATGGTCCAGTCCACGCGCTAAAGGATATTAGCCTTAAGATCAACCAAGGCGATTTTGTTAGCTTCATCGGACCGTCGGGGTGCGGAAAAACTACGTTTTTACGTACGATTGCTGCTCTTGAGACGCCGTCGGCTGGGGAATTGACCGTCAAAGGAGTGAGTGCGGAGGAAGCACGTCAGAAGCGCGCCTACGGGTTTGTTTTTCAGGCGGCGGGCCTTTATCCGTGGCGCACGATTGCGGGGAATATCCGACTGCCCCTTGAAATCATGGGGTTTTCTAAGTCTGAGCAAAATGAGAAGGTCGAGAAAGTACTCGAACTTGTTGAGTTGGCGAATTTTGGCAATAAATTTCCGTGGCAGTTATCGGGTGGTATGCAACAGCGCGCGAGTATCGCGAGGGCCCTTGCGTTTGACGCCGATATTTTGCTGATGGATGAACCCTTTGGTGCTTTAGACGAGATCGTGCGAGATCATTTGAATGAACAGTTGCTAAAGCTCTGGGCGCGAACCAACAAAACAATTGGCTTTGTTACGCACTCGATTCCGGAAGCCGTGTATCTGAGCACCAAGATCGTCGTTATGAGTCCGCGGCCCGGACGCATTGCTGACGTCATTGAAAGTACGCTGCCCAAAGAACGGCCGCTGGACATTCGTGAAAGTCCCGAGTTTATCGAAATTGCACATCGGGTGCGGGAAGGCTTACGTGCAGGTCATAGCGATGATTGATGTGGGCTTGTTATTTTCGAACATCGACTGGCAAAACAGTGCGATATTGGAAGGGAAATTCTCTTATGCGTAGCATTTTTCCAATATTGACGGTTGTTACGGCAATCATTGTTGTTTGGTATTTTGGAACTTACCAAATGAACAAAACCTGGACGCAAGACCAAGCGCGCCGTGCAAATGTTGAGCTTACGCTGAACGAAATCGTCGCGGATACAATGGCCCAAGACCGGCCCAAGCTCCCGGCTCCCCATCAAGTGACGCAAGAAATCTGGAAAACTACGGGCGCCATGGTGCTTGAGGGCAAGGGTCTGTCTAAACGAAGCTTGATTTATCACGGGTGGATTACCTTGAGTTCAACGTTGGTTGGTTTCGCCATCGGTACGATCGGTGGAATTCTATTGGCCGTGGGCATCGTCTACAACAAGGCGATGGATATGAGCGTTATGCCGTGGGCGATCGCTAGCCAAACTATTCCGATCCTTGCCATCGCGCCGATGATCGTGGTCGTTATGAACTCTATCGGGGTGCAGGGACTGTTGCCCAAGGCCATTATTGCAGCCTATTTGTCGTTTTTTCCGGTCGTTGTTGGCATGGTGAAGGGACTGCGTGCACCCAATAATATGCAACTTGATCTAATGAAAACCTACAATGCCAGTGGGGCTGAGACGTTTTGGAAATTGCGCCTCCCAAACTCGATGCCCTACTTTTTTACAAGTCTGAAAATCGGGATTGCTGCGGCGCTGATCGGCGCGATTGTAGCGGAACTTTCATCCAGCCCGTTGCGTGGTTTCGGCGGCCGAATGTTGACGGGGAGTTATTACGGGCAGACCATCCAAATTTGGAGCGCTTTGTTTTCGGCAGCGGTTATGGCGGCCTGTCTCGTTGGATTTATTGGTTTTTTACAACGCGTCACGTTGCGTAGAATGGGGATGACGCAATGATTTGGATCGTTTCTGTACTGCTTTTTTGGGCTGCGGCCATGGGTGTGAATATTAAAATCGCCAATAGCGTTTTGGCGAAAACGCGTGCGGGAAAACTTTTTGTGCCGACACTGTTTGGCGTCACAATTCTGGTTGTTTGGGAAGGGCTTGTGCGGGGCATAGAAGTGCCTGCCGTAATTTTGCCGCCGCCAAGCGCCATCGCGGTACGGCTGAGTGAAAGTCTACCAATTCTTTGGACGGATTTTGTTCAAACCTTTGTAAAGGGCGCTTTGACGGGGTATATCATCGGTTGTGGCTCCGCGTTTCTGATCGCAATTGCGATTGATCGCTCTCCGTTTTTGCAACGTGGTCTGCTTCCAGTTGGCAACTTTGTCGCGGCCTTGCCCATAATTGGTACTGCGCCCATCCTCGTGATGTGGTTCGGGTTTGATTGGCATTCCAAAGCCGCAGTTGTGGTTGCGATGGTGTTTTTCCCAATGCTGGTCAATACGGTTCAAGGGCTAAAAGAAACAGATGCAATGCAACGCGATTTGATGCAGAGTTATGCAGCAAGTTATTGGCAAAGCTTGTTTAAACTGCGCCTTCCTGTTGCGATGCCGTTTGTTTTTAATGGGCTTAAAATTGCGACAACACTGGCGCTTATTGGGGCAATCGTTGCTGAATTTTTCGGTTCTCCGACTCGTGGGATGGGGTTCCGCATTTCAACCGAGGTCGGGCGTTTAGGGCTTGATATGGTGTGGGCAGAAATTACGATTGCGGCAATTTCGGGATCGTTGTTTTATGGATTTGTGGCGTTCGTTGAGAAAAAGGTAACCTTTTGGCATCCGTCTCAGCGGCGTCGGTGATAATTAAAAAAACTAATCAACATGGGAGACTACCAATGAAAAAACTACTGACAAGCGCTCTAGCTTTGGGCTTTGCTGCGGGTGCGGCGAATGCTGCTGATGATCTTACTTTGCAACTTAAATGGGTGACGCAGGCTCAATTCGCGGGCTATTACGTGGCTCTTGATCAAGGATTTTACGACGAAGAAGACCTGAACGTTACGATCAAACCCGGCGGCCCCGATGTGGCGCCAGCACAGGTTATCGCGGGTGGTGGTGCCGATGTTGTTGTGGATTGGATGCCTTCTGCTTTGGCCGCGCGCGAGGCGGGACTTCCGCTCGTGAACATTGCACAACCGTTCAAAAGCTCCGGCATGATGCTTACGTGTCTCAAGGAAAGCGGCATTGTTGCTCCCGCTACGGATTTCGCCGGAAAAACACTTGGTGTTTGGTTCTATGGCAACGAGTATCCTTTCCTGAGCTGGATGAGCACCCTTGGCTACACCACAGAGGGTGGCGACGGTGTAACTGTTCTAAAGCAAGGGTTTAACGTTGATCCATTGTTGCAGGGGCAGGCCGATTGTGTGTCGACAATGACCTATAACGAGTACTGGCAGGTGATTGACGCAGGGCTTACTCCTGATGATTTGGTGACGTTCAAGTATGAGGACGAAGGCGTTTCGACACTTGAAGATGGTCTTTACGTTCTAGAGGACAAGCTTGCTGATCCTGCGGAAGTCGACAAGCTTGAACGCTTTGTGCGTGCTTCAATGAAGGGCTGGAAATGGGCAGAAGAAAACCCAGACGAAGCTGCGTCAATTGTTTTGGACAATGACGAAACAGGTGCGCAAACTGAGAAGCACCAAGAGCGCATGATGCGCGAAATTGCTAAGCTTACAGCGGGATCAAACGGCGCGCTCGACATCGCGGATTATGATCGTACGGTTGCGACTCTCTTGGGCGGTGGCTCTGATCCTGTCATCTCCAAAATGCCTGAAGGGGCCTATACATTGGCCATCACAGACGCCGCATTGAAATAGGCGACTGATTTTACTTTCTAGGGCGTCTCCTTTGGGGGCGCCCTTTTTTGTCGCACGCTTGCCAGTCTTTGATACTTCCGAAGCACAACAAAAAAGGGCCACCCCGACAAGGAGTGGCCTTAACTCTCACGATTTTAGCTGAATTACTTTAGCTCGATACGGGTCGAGATAAGCTCATCTACAACACCTGGGTCCGCCAGAGTCGACGTATCGCCCAAGGAGCCATAGTCATCTTCGGCAATTTTGCGCAAAATACGGCGCATGATTTTTCCAGAACGCGTTTTTGGCAATCCCGGGGCCCATTGGATGATATCGGGTTTGGCAATCGGGCCAATTTCCGTACGGACCCATTTCTCAAGATCTTTGCGGAGTTCATCCGTTGGCTCAATACCGTTCATCAAGGTGACATAGGCGTAAATGCCTTGGCCTTTAATGGGGTGCGGGAAGCCAACAACCGCCGCTTCGGCGACATGGGCATGGGCCACCAATGCACTTTCGACTTCGGCAGTACCCATGCGGTGGCCAGAAACGTTGATCACATCATCCACGCGACCAGTGATCCAGTAATACCCATCCGCATCGCGGCGACAGCCATCGCCCGCAAAATAATACCCTTTGTAATCGGAAAAATAGGTCTTCTCGAACCGCTCGTGGTCGCCGAAAACGGTCCGCATTTGGCCGGGCCAGCTTGTTTTGAAACACAGAACACCTTCGGCCTCGGTCTCATGGATTTCTTCGCCCGAGGTCGCGTCAAGTACGACAGGAGCGATGCCAAAGAAAGGCAGGGTTGCGGAGCCAGGTTTCGTAGCAGTTGCGCCGGGGAGGGGGGTCAGAAGGTGACCGCCGGTTTCGGTTTGCCACCATGTGTCAACGATGGGGCATTTGCCTTTTCCGACCACGTCGTTGTACCAATTCCACGCTTCTGGATTGATGGGCTCGCCCACGGTTCCAAGTAGTTTGAGGCTGGAAAGGTCATGTTTTTCAACGGGTCCGTTTCCGTGCGCCATGAGGGCGCGAATGGCTGTTGGGGCTGTATAGAATTGGTTGACTTTGTGTTTCTCGCAAACCGCCCAGAAGCGCCCCGCGTCGGGGTATGTCGGCACACCCTCAAACATTATAGTCGTCGCGCCATTGGCGAGAGGGCCGTAGATAATATAGCTGTGACCCGTAACCCAACCCACATCGGCCGTACACCAAAAGACGTCGCCGTCATGGTAATCGAAGGTGTACTGGTGCGTCATCGCGGCGTAAACGAGATAGCCGCCGGAGGAGTGGACAACGCCCTTGGGTTGGCCAGTGGAGCCGGACGTGTAGAGCACAAACAGTGGATCTTCGGCATTCATTTCTTCGGGGGCGCAGTCGGTGCTAGCTGCGGCCATTTCCGCTTTGACGTCGATGTCGCGCCCTTCAGTCCAAGTGGTTTGGCCGCCCGTGTGTTTTACCACCAAGCATTTTACTTTGTCGTTACAGTGCAAAAGTGCCGCGTCTGCGTTTGATTTGAGGGCTGTATTGCGTCCGCCGCGCGGGGCTTCGTCGGCTGTAATGACGAGTTTCGCCGCGCTGCCGTTAATGCGATTGGCAAGCGCATCCGGTGAAAATCCAGCAAAAACAATAGAGTGCACCGCGCCGATGCGCGCGCAGGCCAACATCGCGTAGGCGGCCTCTGGGATCATGGGCATATAAAGGACAACGCGGTCGCCCTTGGTTACGCCTTGAGATTTAAAGACATTCGCAAGCCGACAGACGTTTTCATGCAGCTGTTTATAGGTGATGTGTTGCGCGGGGGTGTCGGGGCTATCAGGTTCAAAAATGATCGCCGTTTGGTCGCCGCGCGTTGCAAGATGGCGATCGATACAATTGGCAGCCACATTGAGGGTTCCGTCGGCGTACCAATTGATGTTCACACTTCCGAGTTCGAAATTCGAGTTTGAAACTTCGGTATAGGGCTTGATCCAGTCAATTCGCTTGCCGTGCTCGCCCCAAAACGCATCGGGGTCCGCGATCGACGCGGCATACATTTTTTCGTAAGTGGCTTTATCTGCGTGAGCCTCTGCAGAAAATGCGGCGCTGGGTGCGTAGGTTTTATCACTCATTTGAAGTCTCTCCTCCCGATGTGCGCAGCGTGAGGAGACTGGGCACAAATTCCTTGGTCGATGTTTACCACTTTTTGCGCAAAGCGCGAGGGGTGGTCCCGCATTTTTCTGCGGGGCCGTTTGAAACTGCGCCGTGCTTTAAATAGCGAGGTATTCCGCGCGCAATTTGTCGTCGTTAAGGACCTCGTCAGCAAGGCCGTCAAAAACGACGGTCCCGGTATCCAAAATGACCGCACGATCTGCAAGTTTTAGCGCACGAATGGCATTTTGCTCAACGATCACGGTGGTGATGCCTTGCGCTTTGATGATGTTGAGGGTTTTCTCAATCTCGTCAACGATGACAGGCGCAAGCCCTTCATAGGGCTCATCTAGCAACAAAACCCTAATATCGCGGGCAAGGGCGCGGGCGATGGCGAGCATTTGTTGCTCACCGCCCGAAAGCGTGACGCCTTCCTGCTTGCGACGTTCGCCAAGGCGCGGGAACAACTCATAGAGGCGCTCAAGCGACCAGCCAATAGGCTCGGCAATCTGCGCAAGTTGCAGGTTCTCTTCAACCGTAAGACCCTGAATAATACGGCGATCCTCGGGAACTAGGGCCAAGCCTGCACGCGACGCTTCATGCGCCTTCATTTTATGCAAATTTTGATGATCGAGCCAGATTTCACCATGGGTAAGCATCGGATCATCGAGACGTGCCAGAGCCCGTAAGGTTGAGGTTTTACCCGCACCATTGCGGCCGAGAAGGGCAAGGATTTCGCCTTCATGCACGTTAAAACTCACCCCTTGGACGATGTAGCTCTCGCCATAGTAAGCATGTAAATCCCAGACGGAGAAAAAGGCCGGAGCCGTGGCGGCGTGGTTTGCGTTTTTCGCGAGAGCCATGTGGGCCTCCTATTCCTGAGTTTCGCCGAGGTAAGCTTCTTTTACCTTGGGGTGACCCTTGATGTTTTCGGGGGTGTCTTCGACCAATGGAGTGCCTTGGGCGAGAACGGTGATGCGTTCCGCGAGCGAGAAGACCACATGCATGTCGTGCTCAATGATGGCCATAGTAATGTCGCGGCTATCTTTGATTTCCTTGAGCAGGTCGATGGTATTATTGGTATCGGCGCGCGCCATGCCAGCCGTTGGTTCGTCTAACAGCAACAGGCGCGGTTCTTGGACCAAGCACATGGCCATCTCAAGGCGTCGCTTATCCCCGCGAGAGAGGGAGCTTGCTGTCATGTGCAGTTTGTCTTGCATATTCACATCGAGCAACATTTTTTCTGCTTGCTCGTTAATGTCCACTTCGTTTTCAACGGTTTCCAAGGCGTGCAAGCGGTAGGACCCGTCACGTTTTGCAAAGCAGGGGATCAGAACGTTTTCTAAAACCGTGAGATCGGCAAAAATCTCGGGTGTTTGAAACACACGGGAAATGCCCATCTGATTGATTTCATGCGGCTTACGCCCCAAAACAGATTGGCCGTCGAACATCACTGAACCCGTATCGGGAATGAGTTTGCCAACCAAAACGTTGAGGAGGGTGGATTTACCGGCCCCGTTTGGGCCGATAATTGCATGAACGGTGTTTTCAGCAATGCTGAGGTTGACGTCTCCGAGTGCCTGGAGCCCCCCAAACCGCTTGCCGACGTTTTTTACTTCTAGAATACCCATGTTCGTATCCTTTCTTATTCGGCCACGTGAGGAGTGGGTTTCGGGGCATGCGTTTTGTTAGAGTTTGGATCCCCCCCGCCACTGCGCTTGTTTTTAATCCATTTCGTGATGCGTTGTCCGCCTTCCATCAGCCCTCCTGGCAGGAAGATCACGACGAGCATAAAGAGCGCGCCAAGGGTCAGGTGCCAGCCTTTGCCAACGAAGGGGTGGATCAGCGTCACAAGGAGGTTTTCCAGACCATCAGGTAGGAAATTAAACCAACCGTGCAAAACCGTATCGTTGATTTTTGAGAAGATGTTCTCGAAATACTTGATGAAGCCAGCCCCAAGGACAGGGCCCATCAATGTACCTGCACCGCCGAGAATGGTCATGATGACAACCTCGCCAGAAGCGGTCCATTGCATTCGTTCGGCGCCCGCGAGGGGATCCATCGAGGCCAGTAAACCACCCGCCAAACCTGCGTACATACCCGAGATCACGAAAGCGGCCAAAGTGTAGGGACGCGCATTCAAACCAGTATAGCTCATGCGTGTTTGGTTGGTTTTAACCGCGCGCAACATCAGCCCAAAAGGGGAGCGGAAGATGCGCAGGCTGATGTAGAAGGCAATCACTGCAATCACGCCACAGAAGTAGTAGCCAACGTTGAAGGTGAATACGTGTCCAAGGACTTCCCATTTGGCGGAACTGTTCATCGAAAGGCCAAAGAGGTTGGTGTTTGGAAGCGAACCCGAAGTGTTTTTCGCCATAAGGATGCGCGGATCATCTAGGGCCAATTGCAAGCCGGTTTCCCCGTTTGTGATGGGGGTAAGTACCGAATAGGCGAGGTTGAAGCTCATCTGTGCCAAGGCAAGTGTGAGGATCGAGAAGTAGATCCCAGACCGGCGCAGCGAAACATATCCAATCACGAGGGCAAAGAGGCCCGAGACAATAATCGCCAGAATAATTCCAGGAATGACGTTTACGGTGAGGAGTTTCATCATCCAGACTGCGGAGTAAGACCCCACGCCCAGAAAGGCTGCGTGCCCAAAGGAGAGGTAGCCCGTGAGGCCAAAGAGGATGTTGAACCCGATCGCGAAAATACCATAGATCGCAAAGCGTTGCATGAGATCAGGGTAGCCCGCGTTGAATTGCGCCAAGCCGGAATTTTCGGCGAAAGGTTGCGTGAGAAACGGCGTCAACATGGTCAAAGCGATCACGAGCAGCAGAAATTTGGTGTCTTTTTTGTTGAGACCTAGCATGATTATTCCTCCATCACACCTTTGCGGCCCATAAGTCCGCGAGGACGGGTGAGCAGAATGATAATTGCAACCAGATAGATGATGATCTGGTCAATTCCAGGGATGATGTCTTTGATCCAATTCATGGAAGCAAAGCTCTCAAGTATCCCTAGCATGAAGCCCGCAAGCACGGCGCCCGGAAGGCTGCCCATACCGCCAACAACCACAACAACAAAGCTTAGTACGAGGAAGTCCATCCCCATATGGTAGTTGGGCGAGTTGATCGGCGTATACATCGCCCCAGCAACCCCCGCGACGGCGGCCGCAATCCCGAACATAAAGGTAAAGCGTTTGTCGATGTCGATGCCAAGGAGCCCGACGGTTTCGCGGTCGGCCATACCGGCACGCACAACCATCCCAAAGGTGGTGAATTGCAAAAAGCTAAAGACCGCACCAATCACCACGAGGGAGAAGCTAAAGTAAACCATGCGCCAGTAGGGGTAGATGATTTTATTTGCGTCCATACCAAAGGCGAGGCCAAAGTCAAACGAGCCTCTGAAGACATCCGGGGCCGGTGTAGGAATGGGGTTTGCGCCGTAGATCGCCTTGATGATTTCCTGAAGGACAATCGCCAACCCGAAGGTCACAAGGATTTGGTCCGCGTGGGGGCGTTTGTAGAAATGTTTGATCAACCCGCGCTCCATAACGAAGCCGACAAGGATCATGAAAGGTATAGCAAGGAGGAGGGAAAGTGGGACCGCCCAGTCGATGATGGCTGCACCCGTTTCGGGGCCAAACCATGCTTCAACATAGGGGGTCTTGATCTCAGCGGGATTGCCGAGGAAATCAACTTTCGTCTCGTCCAACTTGACGGATGACAAACTTAGGAGTCTGCTAAAGGTGACGGCACAAAATGAGCCAAGCATGAACAGCGCACCGTGGGCAAAATTGACCACCCCCAACGTGCCGAAAATTAGAGTTAGGCCCAAAGCGATCAGCGCATACGCAGACCCTTTGTCCAACCCATTCAGAATTTGAAGAAGGAGCGTGTCCATTATCCCCACCCGATTTTTTTATGATTTGGGGCGCCTACATTTGTAGGGCCAAGGGGGTTGGGCGCAACGCATGCGCCCAACCATTGTCGATCAAGCCTTAAGCGCCTGGGTTACATTGACCCAAAGCACCACCCGCAAACATGGGGTTGTCTGGGGCGTAAGTCACTTGGCTTACTGGGGTAACTTCAACGATTTCAAGAAGGTCAAACTCGTTTTCTGGGTTCTCTTTACCCTTCACAACAAGCACGTCTTTGAAGCACTGGTGATCTTCGGCACGGTAAAGTGTTGGACCGTTGCCAAGACCATCAAACTCAAAGCCTTCAAGCGCTTCAACGATACCACATGGGTTAAACGTACCCGCGCGTTGTGCCGCATCCGCATAAAGAAGTGTCTGACAGTAAACCGTGTGTGCGGCCTGACTTGGTGGGAAGCCATATTTCGCGCCAAAGGAGCGCACGAAGGCTTGCGACGCTTCGTCCTGAAGGGACCAGTGCCAGTTTGTCGAGCCAAAGATACCTTTAACGTTTTCGCCCGCACCACGCGCCATGAGGCGGGAGTAAAGAGGCACAACAATTTCAAAGTTCTTGCCGTTGACTTGCTTTTCACGCAGACCAAACTGAACAGCGTTGGTCAGCGAGTTCACCATGTTTCCGCCGTAGTGGTTCAGAATCAGAACATCTGCGCCGGAGTTCAACACAGGTGCGATATACGAGCTGAAGTCTGTAGAGGCGAGCGGTGTGCGCACCTTGTTCACAGTGGTCCAGCCCATGGCTTCTGTGGCTGCGGCGATGGACTCTTCTTGTGTCCAGCCCCATGAGTAATCCGCCGTCAAGTGATACGCGACGCGGTCGTTACCATACATTTTTTCAAGCACAGGCGCCAAAGCAGCGGCGGACATATATGCGTTGAAGAAGTGACGGAAGCCATTGGCTTTTTTGTCTTTACCTGTGGTGTCGTTGGAGTGTGTCAGGCCGGCCATGAAAATCACGCCTGCTTCTTGACAGAGACCTTGAACCGCAATTGCAACGCCCGAAGAAGAGCCGCCTGTGATCATCACTGCGCCGTCTTTTTCGATCATGGATTTAGCAGAAGCCCGCGCCGCATCGGATTTGGTTTGTGTATCGCCGGTTACGAATTTAACTTCGTTACCCAGAATACCCGTGCCATCCAATGTCTTGGAGCTAAAGGTGTTCATCATGCCGCCGTCGCCGCCACCGTTCAGGTGCTCAACTGCGAGTTGGTAGGCACGAAGTTCGTCAGCACCCTCGTCGGCATAAGCGCCAGTTTGGGGTACGTTAAAACCAAGCGTTACGCCACTGCCGTCAGGGGCATTGGTATAGGCCGCTGCGGACGACGCTGTGAAAATCGTGGGAACAGCAAGACCAGCGCCAGCGATGGCACTGGTTTTAAGTAAACCACGACGAGTGAGTAAATTGGACATTCATATCCTCCCGATTGAATTAAGTAACATATGCCTCCTCCGCATATGCCACTCGCCCTTTACAGAACATGAACAGTATTCGTCCGGGTTCGAAAATTTCGCAACAATAGCTTTTAAACAAAGATTATTTTTGTAAAGATATAGACATTAAAAGTGATTAATGTGTAAAGTTATTAACGCGCACGCGCAGAAAATGCTGCATTTGTTGAGGTTTCCGCGGGAGGAAGCATGACGTCACACCAATTGACAGGCCATAGAATACGAGATCGAAGGGTCGCAGTCGGGCGAAGACAGGGGGAATTGGCCAGGCAGGTCGGAATTTCACCGTCCTACCTCAACTTGATCGAACACAATCGTCGCAGAATTGGCGGTAAACTGTTGATGGATATCGCACGGGCCTTGGCAGTTGATGCGTCGGCCCTTTCTGAAGGCACAGAAGCCACCCTTTTGGCCCGCCTTCTTTCGGCCGCGGCCAGCCAAATGGCGAGTGCCGCCGAGATCGACCAAATAGAGGGGTTTGCCGCGCGGTTTCCGGGGTGGGCGGCGCTGCTGGCCAGTCAAACACAACGGGTTTCTGCGTTGGAGCGCCAAGTCGAGGCCCTGACGGATCGGCTTGCACATGATCCTATTCTCTCGGGGGCGCTGCATGAAGTTCTCTCAACCGTGACTGCGATCCGCTCCACTGCGGCTATTCTGGCCGATCCGCAAGACATGGAGCAGGCGTGGCGCACACGTTTTCAGCGCAACCTCTATGAGGATTCGGTACGCTTGGCCGAGTCTTCGCAGGCTTTGGTGACGTATCTCGATCGCGATGAGGCGGCTTCCTCACAGGCGGGGACTCCTATCGACGTTTTGGAGGCATACTTACGAGAGCATAGTTTTCATCTTCCTGCGCTAGAGGTTGGCGATGCGGATATTCCCAATCTTGTCATTGCAGCAGGAATTGAAGGCGATGCCGCTCAAGAGGCGGCGCGCCAGTATTTCACGCGCTATGTGCAAGATGCTGCGGCAATGCCATTGGGAGCGTTTCAGCAGGAGGCCATCCGCGCACAATACGACCCCGCAAAGCTAGCCCGCGCTTTTTCCACCAGCATTCCCTCCACAATGCGGCGCCTCGTGACCCTCCCTGTCGAAACGGAAAACGCCGCCATTGGCCTTGCAATTTGTGACGGCACGGGGGCTTTGGTGCTGAGGCACGCAATCGGCGGATTTCCTTTACCAAGGTTTGGGGGGGCGTATCCAGAATGGCCACTGTATCAAGCTCTGAGCCGTCCAAATTTACCCGTGCGGCGCCATATTCAACAGGGGCAGGGCAGTTCTGCGCGCCAGTTCCTCGTCTATGCAATCTGTCAGTCGGTCGCGCCTCTTTCGTTTGATGTGCCACCGCAACTAGAGGCAACTATGTTAATTTTACCCGCAGCGCTTGTGCCAGATATTATCGGGGCCACGCCCGATCTTTTCCTGTCAAACACGCCTGTGACCCGGATCTAGCCGGTTTTGCGATTGCGTCGCATCAAAGTTGCTTTTGACATGAGGTAAGAGTATCGAAATAGTCAGGGCACGTAAAATGGGAGGTGGAGGCCTCCTGACAGGGGTTCTCGAACTGGCTGTCGAATCGGGAGGGATAGATGGGCAAACATGTCCTATTGATTGAAGATGAGCCGAATATTGTCGAGGCGATCCGTTTTATTCTGGCGCGTGATGGCTGGCGGGTGGATACCCATGCGGATGGACGCTCGGCGGTGAATGCGGTTCTTGATGTCGCACCCGATGTGGTGATTTTGGACGTTATGCTGCCTCATAAAAGCGGGTTTGACATCCTGAAGGAGTTGCGCGAAATCGAAGCGACCGCGACGTTGCCCGTGTTGATGCTTACAGCGCGCGGCCAAACCAAAGACCGCGCATTGGCCGAGAGTTACGGGGTGAGCCATTTTATGACCAAGCCCTTCTCCAACGCCGAAGTGCTTGAAATTATGCAAACACTTTGCCCCGCATGAACGAACCATCGCGCCCCCTCTTTGTGGCGCATGCCACCTATCGGGCGCGCCGAACTATGGACGCAGCCCGACTTTTGCCACTGTTGGGCGTCATTCTTCTTGTCGGCGTTCTGACCTTGATCCGCAGTAATGCCTCCGATGACGGGATCTCTGGGTCGGTGTTGTTTATGTTTGGGGTGTGGGTCGTTTTGATTGCGCTGGCGGCGCTTTTGGCTCGGCCGTTGCATCGTATCGGGCGCAAAGAGTATAAAGCGTCCAAGTCGGACCACGAGGCCTAGAGATGGTCCCGTTTAATGCGCTAATTGCCGTCTGCCTTACCTATGTTGTCGCCCTGTTTCTCATAGCCTTTTTCGCCGAAAAACGCGCAGCGGCAGGGAAGCTTGGCTGGCTGCAATCCCCGCTGGTCTATACGCTATCCCTATCGATTTATTGCACCGCTTGGACCTTCTATGGTGCCGTTGGATATGCGGCGCGCTCAGGGCTTGAGTTCGCGACAATTTACATCGGCCCCACGATTGTGATGATCGGGTGGTGGTGGTTTGTCCGAAAACTGGTGCGAGTTGGGAAAATGCAGCGGATCACCTCCATTGCCGATCTTATTTCCTCGCGTTTTGGGAAGTCGACGTCGCTTGGTGTTATCGTCACTTTGATGGCGGTCGTTGGGTCTACGCCATATATTGCCTTGCAGCTTCAATCGGTTACGCTCTCATTTTCGGTTTTTGCGACACATAGCGGCCAAGGTGCCAGCATGGATTTGAACGCCACCGCACTTTGGGTGGCGATCGGGCTTGCGGTCTTTACGGTGTTATTTGGAACCCGCAATCTGGACGCCAACGAGCGCCATCACGGCGTGGTGACGGCCATCGCAGTTGAAGCGGTTGTAAAACTTGTCGCGCTCTTGTCCGTCGGTATATTTGTGGTCTGGGGCGTGGCGGATGGTATGGGGGATACGCTGGTGCGGATCGACGCGTCGCCGCTCTCGGACATCCCCCCCAACACCAGCCGCTGGATCAGTTTGACGTTCCTTTCGGCGGCCGCGTTCATCTGTTTGCCGCGCATGTTTCAAGTCATGGTGGTGGAAAATTCCGACGAACGCCACGTGGCCACAGCGAGTTGGGCTTTCCCGCTGTATTTGTTTTTGATGTGCCTCTTCGTGCTGCCAATCGCTGTGGTTGGCCTCGAACTTTTGCCCAATAATAACCCCGATCTATTCGTTCTCAGCCTGCCGCTATCGATGAACCAAAATGGCCTTGCGATGTTGTCCTTCCTTGGCGGCTTTTCCTCGGCCACCTCGATGGTAGTTGTTGCGGCGATTGCCCTGTCGACGATGGTGTCAAACCACATTGTAATGCCACTTTGGCTCTCCAAAAACCAAAGCGGTGCGACGGTTTCGGGCGATGTGCGGCGTGTTATTTTGCTTGCGCGTCGTACATCAATCGCTGGCATATTGGGGCTTGGTTATATCTATTATCGTTTCTCAGGCGGCGGCGCGGCGCTCGCGGCCATTGGGTTGATCAGTTTCGCGGGGGTTGCGCAGTTTTTGCCCGCCCTCGTCGGTGGTATGTTTTGGCGCGGAGCAACACGGATCGGGGCCATCGCGGGCCTGCTGACGGGGTTTGCGATCTGGGCCTATGCGTTGTTTTTACCCAGCCTTGGTGCCAATGGTCTTATGAGTGCCTCTGTGATGGAGTTTGGCCCTTTCGGGATAAGTTGGCTTGCGCCGCAATCTTTGTTCGGTATCAAAGGCTTGGATCCCGTTGTTCATGCGATAGTCTGGTCCACATTCCTGAATACTTTGGCGTTTTGTACGGTATCTTTACTGAGTTTCCCCTCTCCATTGGAACGCCTGCAAGGAGCACAAATCGTCAACGCATTTGAGCATTCGACGACCGCGCAAGAGTGGAGGGGGCATGGCGGCGAAGCAGAAGATCTTCTGGTGATGTCCCAACGTATTCTGGGGGCGGATCAGGCGCAGAAAGTGTTTCTTCAGGCCGCAAAATCACAGGGAAAACAGGGGTATCTGCCCGATACTTCGCCAGATTTCCTCAGTCGAATTGAGCGCGAATTGGCTGGATCGGTTGGCGCTGCTACCGCGCATGCAATGGTTGGGCAGATCGTCGGCGGGGCCGCAGTTTCGGTTGAGGATTTGATGGCGGTGGCCGACGAAACGGCCCAGATGTTAGAATACTCAAGCCAGCTTGAGAACAAAACCGCAGAGCTTGGGCGCACGGCACTTCAATTGCGCGAAGTGAATGAAAAACTGACCGAATTGTCGATCCAAAAAGACGCCTTTTTAAGTCAGATCAGCCATGAGTTGCGCACTCCGATGACCAGTATTCGCGCCTTCTCAGAGATTCTGCGCGAGGAGGGAAAAATGACGGATTCCGAGCGTAAAAAATATTCGAGCATTATCCATGATGAGACCCAACGCTTGACGCGGCTTTTGGACGATTTACTCGATATTTCGGTGCTGGAAAACGGGCAAGTGAGCTTGAATGCACAGGATGCCACGTTGGGCGTGTTGCTTGATCACGCAGTTTCGGCGAGTATTTCGCATGATGCCCATCCGATCACCGTGATACGGGATGCGGGGCGCGAAATGGTTCCGCTTCATACTGATAGTGATCGATTAACTCAGGTCTTTATCAATCTGATTTCAAACGCACAAAAATACTGTGACGCCGAAACACCTGTGCTGCGTATTCACGTGCGAACACCAACACCGGATGGGTGGATTGAGATTATTTTCGGCGACAATGGATCAGGAATTTCGAACAAAAACCAAGGTTTGATTTTTGAGAAATTTTCGCGCCTCGGGGATCAGGCCGCAGCAGGAGGGGCCGGGCTTGGCCTTGCGATTTGCCGTGAGATTATGATCAATCTTGGCGGCGAAGTGAGCTATTTACCAGGGCAGAGTGGCGCGGCGTTCCGCGTTTCATTCCCGAGTAAATTACCTGACCGCAAAGTAACCCATGCGATGTTGGACCTTCCAAGCGAGGAAATCGCGATCTAAGGGTTAATTTTTGCGAAGTCGTGGCCACTAGTAACGAATTCTCAACCATGTTTGCCCAAAAACAGAGGGTATGCCATTGGGAATTCAAGGAATATGACTGCCGACGCGGTTCAATCAGTACTAAAACGCTTGATGGAGCGGGTCGGGGAGAGCCCCGACCTATCGTTGATGACGCCCTGCAAAGCGATGCGCAATGCTCTTCCAAAGGCGGCGGATCATGCACTGGACCTACCGTTGATCGTGTCGGATGTTTCCCTGAAAAGTCACACTCGCGAAATGTTGCTCAGTAAACTTGAGGACAACCGCCTGTACATGCTCATACAATCTACGGACGATCGTCTCGGCATTGCGATTCCGGATGCGGCCCTATTGGCGAGTCTGATTGAGATTCAAACAATAGGGGATGTCTCACCGAATCCGCCGATTGCGCGGCGCCCCACCCGTACGGATGCGTCCTTGGTAGAGCCATTTCTAGATGCCGTTCTTGCCGAATTCGTGCATCAGCTTGCGGGCAAGGAGGAACTTCCGCGGTTTCTTGGGTTTTCCTATTCCCGTGTTATCGAAGATCAGCGCCATCTGCCCCTCGTTTTGCCAGAAGACGATTATGCGTGTTTTGAGATTGCAGTGGGGTTGGGCAAGGTGGCCAAGCCCGCTTACTTGATCCTCGCCTATCCGAGCTTGCGGGTGGATACGAAAGCATCCGAGGATGTCGGTCCCTCCAAAAAATGGACGACAAAACTCGAAGCAGGGGTGATGGGAGCCGAGGTGGAGATTGACGTGACCCTGCATACGTTCACCATGCCGTTGGACGAAGTCCCCAATCTTGTCGTTGGGTATGAAATTATACTGCCGCGTATGTCCGTGAACACCCTTAAAGTAAAAGGGAGCGATGGAAGCGTCGTCGCTCAGGGATCGTTGGGCCAGTCCAACGGTTTTCGCGCGGTAAAAATTTCGGGTGGTGAGGGTGCTAAGACGGCGCAGTCAAAGTCCTCGATGGCACAAATGAATGGAAATCCGCTTGAGGCCATGGGACCCGTCGATGGGCCAATACCTGTCACCGCGACGGATGCCGTTTTGCCAATGGACACCGGAGTTCCGAAAGATTTTTCCGATATGAGTCCACCGGATGAAGTGGACGAGCCTGACGACGGATTGGGCGATTTTCCGGCAATGGACGATTTTCCATCCATGAGTGACTTGCCACCGATGGACAATTTACCACCGATGGGCGATTTGCCAGACCTTGATTTCGAGATGGACGTGAGCCCAATTCAAATCGACTAGGAAAGTCCTATTTTTCGGCGAGAATGTCGAGTTGGTTGCGCATGGCTTCAAGCTGATAGCCTGCCGCCTCGCCTGCCGCAATGATTTGGCTTGTGGATATTTTTCCGGCACTTCCCAAGGCCCAAACGACAGTTGAGCGATTTCCCGAAGCGCAATATGCAAAACACTTGCCAGTCGCGGTTTCGATCTCACGGGCCTGAATATCGAGAATATCTTGGGTCAATTGCCCATGGACGACGGGGTTGATCACAAATTTCAGCCCCGCAGCTTCCACTGCGGCCTTGATTTCCGCCGCCTGTAGGGCTGGTGGAACTTCAGAATCCGGTCGGTTGCAAATGACCGTGGTAAAACCAGCATCCACCAAGGCCTGAACATCGTTTGGCTCAATCTGGGCAGAAACGGCATAGGTATCTGTAATCGTTTTAATATCCATGCCGTCTCTTACCACGTGATTTAGGCGGATTCTAGCCGAGATTTTAGCCTTGGCGCGAAAATCATTCCAAGCGTCATGAAGGCAACAAATGTGAGGCCTCCCACACCGCCAAAGCTCAAAGATGCAATTGCGGGACCAGGGCAAAGGCCAGCCAACCCCCAACCGGCCCCAAACAAAACCGATCCAACCACAAGGCCGCGACCAAGGCGTGGTTCTGGTGGTGCAGGGAATGTGCCACCTAATTTTGGCGTGCGCCCTTTGGAATAAGCCCATGCTACCGCCATTGGGAGGATAGCGCCGCCCATGACGAAGGCGAGCGTCGGATCCCATGATCCAAAAACGTCGAGCCAGCCAATAACGCGCTGGGTGTCCGTCATCCCAGAAATCAGCAACCCTGTGCCAAACAGGCTTCCGGCGAGAAGAGCATAAAAGTTGCGCATTAGATCACTCCCAAGATGTGACGGAACAGAACGACTGTCAGGCCGCCCGCTAGGATATAAAAAACGGTTGCAACGATGCCGCGCAACGAAAGACGCGAGATACCGCAAACGCCGTGGCCCGACGTGCATCCGTTAGCGATGCGTGTGCCAATTCCAACCAAAAGGCCCGCGGCGGCTACGATAAATAGGTTGGAGGTAACGTTGGTTTGGGAGGGGTAAACCGTGGCGGCCAAAATCGCGGGTACGATGAAAAGTCCTGCCAAAAACGAGCCGCGTTCCATGTTGCGACCCGACCCATCAATGAAACCACCGATGACACCGCTTGCGCCCATAATGCGACCGTTCATCAACAAATATACTGCTCCAGCACACCCTATGATGAGCCCGCCTATGAGGCCCATAATCCAACTTTGTTCCATTCTTCGACACCTTTTCCTGTGATTCCCCGCTGGGATGAAAAGATATATAGGCAAACTTTGATATATCTCAAGGCCGAAGCGCAAAAGCACTGTATACTGACAGCATTGACGTGGGGCTATTTTGGCGAATCGCGTTAAGTATGGAGGAAGTATGGCTTTTGAGACCTTAAAAACGGCAATTCTGCTATTGTTGGACGAAATTGAAAAAGCGCCAGAGGATGTGCATATATTGCAGGAATCTTTGCGGGAAAAACTGTCTGAGATGCGCGCGCTTGGTTTGCCAGTTCCCGAGGATTTGGAAGCCTTTGAACGCGCCCTAGAAGACGAGAGCGCGGAAGACTATTTCAACAATCTTCCCGTCTAAGGCGCTGACTTAGCTTAAAAAAATTCCGGATACGACCATCATAAGGCCGAGGATTGACGTAAACAGGGCCCCCATATTCCAAGCGACAAGACCACGCAAAAGCACGCGCATCTCTTCATCGCTTAGGCCCTGTTTGCGCGCGCGCAGCGCGGAAACAATACAATAGATCAAGCCAATCAGGCCGATCAAGGATAGCACCGCGCCAGCGATAATCAGGATGTCCATTCATTTTCTCCAAGAACAAGTGTTTTGCCGCCTAAAGGATGTCAGCTTTCAGAGCAAGCCCCTTGCGGCTCTGGATTGTGTTGAGTAGCTATGGCGCAGCAAAAAACAAAACAAACCGACGAGGGTTTTCTGATGAACGATTTTTCCAGCGATGCAACTTATCGCGTGACCGCAGACGAGCTGCGTCAATTTATTGAGCGCATAGAGCGTTTGGACGCCGAGAAAAAGGACCTCGCGGAGCAGCAAAAAGAAGTCATGTCCGAAGCAAAGGGCCGTGGATACGATACTAAAGTCCTTCGTAAAATCATTGCCCTGCGTAAGCGTGATGCGAATGATTTGGCGGAAGAAGAAGCTGTGATGGAGATGTACAAAGAAGCTTTGGGGATGACTTAAAAGCGTTTGCATGTACCGCCATCGGTAGCTTTTTAAGTACCCCAACTACGGTGGAGGTACTGCAGTCAAGCTTACCGCAAAAAAATGCGGAAGCTGGCCCGACGCGACGTTGCCCCCAAATATGTCGCTGGGCTAGCGTATCTGAAGGAACACTGCGCAAAAATCAATATCTCGATACCCGAAGTTTCGTGCTATATTGGCTTAAGAAGTAGAATAAACGAGCCCCAAAAAGAGTTGCTGAAGCTAAGTCCCTGAAAGCCTCAAAAGCTGAAGTTTTAACGGACAAAATTCGATTGAAGAGCACTTAGGTTTTAGAGCATCACTCTGAGTATGAACAACTTTTTAAACAAAATGAAAAATTGGGAAAGCAAGAAACGATAGCGACTATACCTCTTGCTTAAAAGTCCGCGGGCCTTCGCGGCCTCGTGCGCAAAACAGATGATCACTTGCGGAATTATGGGTTTTTGCGAGGTGGGAACGGCTGGCGGCTGTCGCCTGCATTCGACATCAATCCGGAGCATCGGCCGGGTGGTCAATTACAGGCACCGATTTCGGAGATTCATAGGGCAGAATATTCTATTCGCTCGGTTCTGGATACGGCCCCGTATTTTGATCTGACGACGGGCGAGGCGCGCGAGATGATTGGGGATATGGCGCGGTATATTGCCGGCTACTGGCGTTGAATTTGCAGTGAATTACAAGTGACTCGCAGCGGTTGGACCGACGATTGAAAACCATGATATCTCATAGGCTGCGCGTCTTTGAGCATGGTAGGAAACTAAACTGAGGCAGCCATCAAAATCTGCATCATCCGGAGTGGTGCTCGGTCAAACTCGCCCAATCGATTTAATGAACGGGATGTTCAAAATGGCGACTATGCATTCGGCAATGAAAAGTCTGATATGAATGCTTATCGACACCTTGAGTTCCCAAATAGATCGATCTTTCGCTTGCCACTATCCAAAGGCCGCGACTGGCCGCAAGGCTAAATTGATTAATGCGATTTTGTCGGGCGCGTTTGGCCGCGCTTATTGCACAATTCGGTGGGAACACCGGACGCTTACGACGACGTTGGGGCTCTTGCAACTCTCCCACGGCAAGCGGTTAAAAAGCGCGTTGACGATAGAAAATTAAGAAAACAAGCGACAATGAATGTGCTTTTGCAATAAATATTGTGAACTATTCATCGGTGTCATCACTGTCTTCAAGGGCCGTTCTGCGTCGGAAAAACGCAAGTAAAAGCGGCACGCTTGTTAGCAGGCCCAGTCCAAGAATCACGCCCATGATCCACTTTGAATTGCCCTCCATGGCCTCGGCTCCGAGAAAGACTAAGGCAAAGCTTGCAGGCAGAATGCCGGCGAAGGTTGCAAGTAGAAAACGCCAGAGATGCAGGCGACTGAGGCCTGCGGCGTAGCTCATTACGTCAAAGGAGACGAACGGCAGTAATCGGCTGAAGAATACCGCAAACGTTAGCGCGTTCTGCGAACCCAAAAGGCCTTTTCCGGCCTTCTCTCCAAGGAACCGCTCAACAGCGTCTTGGCCAAGATGACGTGCAATGAGAAACGCGAGAACGGCCCCCGTTTCCGCCCCAATTGCCACATAGATCATACCCGCCATCTTGCCGTAAGCGGCCCCCGCAGCAACGGCGATTGGCGCGCTAGGAATTGGGCTGGCGACAACCGCGAGGGTCATCAGCGCAATGATGGCGAGCGGGCCCAGCACCCCCAGATTTTCGATCCATGCGGTCGTTTTCTCGGCGTCAAACATGGCAGGCACCTCAAAATACCAAAGCAAGATGGCAGCGAGCGCCAAAACGGCGAAAACCGCAATGACGAGAGGCTTTGTTTTGATGGCTTTGATCCTTAACATGCGAGGGTTCCCTGAAGGGATCGGGAGCGACTTTGGTAGACCACGTCCTTCATCCAACTGTGAATTGGCCCATCATTCCGCCGTCTTCATGTTCGAGGATGTGGCAATGATACATAAAAGGGGCTTGTTTGGAGGCAGGGTGATCAAATTTGATTAAGAGATCGACAGACCCGTTGACCAGAACGGTGTCTTTCCACCCTGTGTTTTGAATTTGTGGTGGCTGGCCGTTTTCCGACAGGACTTGAAACATTGCGCCGTGAACGTGAAACGGGTGCATCATCAAGTCGGCGGAAATTGTCCAGCGTTCCATTGCGCCAAGGTCGACGTTGAAATCGATGCGCTTCATGTCAAACGGTGCCCCGTTGATGGAAAAGCGCCGGTCCGATTGGCGAAACATCATACCCATGCCCATCGACATATCGAGGGAAAAGCGACGCCATTTCGCGTTGGCGGCATCGGCGGTTGGGCGGCTACCACCAAGGGCCGTGGGGAGGCGCGTTATCCGTGTAAGAAGGGATGCATCGACACTAAAAGGAAGTACAGGGAAGTCGGCGGTGCTTTGATTGCCGCCGCCCATCATGCCCGTGTTCGGATTTTGCGCTGAAACGAGTGTCACCGTGCGTTCGTTGGAAAAATCAACCAACACTTCATACCGTTCCCCCGGTGCAATCCTGAGGCTCGTGAGGGCGATGGGTTGATCTAGGAGCCCACTATCTGTCGCAACGAGATGCATCGGCCGATTGTCGGATAAGGCCAGCGTATAAATCCGAGCGTTCGATCCGTTCAAAAGTCGCAGGCGCACCACTCCGCGCGGCACAACCGCAGTCGCGCCGATTTGTCCGTTGATCAACATCGTATCCCCAAGAAAACCGGTCATCTGTTCGGCCATCCCGATGGACAAATCCATTTGCCCATTGCGCGTAAACCGGCGATCCTGAATTACGAGAGTCAGGTCATCCACCCCGTAAGTTGACGGGAGTTCTCGGGCGTCATCTTGGCCGTCCGAGATTTGCAACACGCCTGCCAATCCCATCTGAACCTGTTTGGCCGTCGCACCATGAATGTGGGAGTGATACCAAGCTGTGGCGGTGGGTTGGGTCAGGGAGATTTCTGGTGTCCACGTTGCCTGCGGTGCGATGGGTTGATGAGGCCCCCCATCGACGCTCCCGGGCACGAGAAGCCCATGCCAATGCACCGAAATCGGCTCATTCAAACTGTTTGTAACCTCTGTGACCGTTGTTTGCCCTGTCGCCATACGCAGGGTCGGTCCAAGGAAGGGTTGGTTAAATCCCCATGTGTCAGCGCGGGACGAACCTTTAAACAAAGTTCGCCCCTTTTGCGCCTCCAACCGAACCCGCCTTGTCGTCGTTGCATCCATAAGTGGGGGCATGACGAGACGTTTGGGAGCTTCCTGACTAATGGATAAATTCGGAAAGCCCACAACTGCGGTGCTTGCTGCGATACCGCCTAGAAGGGTTCGACGTTTCAATTTGTGTCTCCGTTTATTGTTTTAGAGCAGATCGTCGGGAAGGGCGGCCTGCGCCTCTTCAATCGTCACAATTGGCAGACCCGTATTGATCCATCCGGCGCCGACACTTGACCCAAGCATCCCTTCGGAGACATCAATGAAATTTTCGTATCCAGCCGCTTTCAGGTTCTTATAAACGGCCCCTGAGCGTCCCCCCGTCGCACAGATCAGCGCAACGGGCCGGTCTTGGGCAAGCGTTCGCGCCGCCATAAGTCGCTCCGAAAACCCTTCCTCATGCAGGCTCACAGGCCACGCACCCTGTGCCACGCCTGTCTCGGCCCATTCCTGAGGCGAGCGGATATCCAACAGAAGAATTTCATCCAGTTGCAGGGCCTCATAGGTCTCAGTCACCGACCAAACCTCACGGTTTTGGGCGAAAGTAATCGGGGCGAAAGTTGTTGCGGGGAGAGCTGCGATGAGGCCGAGCAATGTCCTACGGTTCAGTTGCATAAAGGGGTTTCCTTTCGATTGTGCCGCGCGTGGTCGCCTAGTTGTCGGACGGACCAGACTCTTCACCCATACCACCGTTTCCTCGCATCGGCATGTCCATTTGGTCGGCAGGTGCGGTCATTTCGCCCATTGTTACCATGCCATCGCCATCTGCATCGAGATTTTGAAACCTATCAACCATTTGCGCGCGCACCATCATGCTGTGAAGCACTTCAAATTCGTCGATTGAAAGAGTCCCGTCGTCATTCGCATCCGAATTTGCGTGCATCGATTGCAACATTCCATGCGCTTCTTCGTCTGAAACAGTTCCGTCGCCATCGGCGTCTGCCTCAATGCCCTCCATCATCACGCCCTGCATCAACGCCATCATATTCTGGTTCATCATGGTCGAATGCATTTGCATCATCATGCCCATGCTTCCCGCCATGTCTTCATGATGGCCACCCCCCATCATTCCCATGTTTCCATTCCCGCCCATCATACCATTGAACGCTTGTGGTGCGCCTTTGGGCTTTTCTCCGTCATGATGTCCAGCGTCCGCAAAGGCGGTGGTGCTAACTGCGGTGAATAGGACAAAAGATATTGCTGTTTTGAGGGTATTTGACATTGTTGTCTCTCCAAAATTATTTCCGCTTTACACTGACAAGAAATGACAGAAACCAAAGCCAGCGCACGCTTGGATTTGTATCCATCTGTCGCAATGGAGGATGGCTGATACAATTGGCGACAAAAATGAGCCTGACCCGACGGATATATTTGATTTAGAAAGAGAACATGATGAACCCGCCACATATTCTCGTCGTAGACGACCACCTGCAAATCCGTGAAAGCGTGACCCGTTTTTTGATTAAAAATGGACTGCGGGCCACCCCAGCTAAAGATGCAAAGGACATGGATTCCAAGCTGGCGATGGGGCATTTTGACCTTATCGTTTTGGATGTCATGATGCCTGGCGAAAGCGGTCTATCGGTCTGTCAGCGCCTTTCTGGAGAGCAAAAAATACCCATCATTTTGTTGACGGCGTTGGGCGACGATACGGACCGTATTGTCGGCCTCGAAATTGGTGCAGACGACTATATTTCTAAGCCGTTTAACCCGCGAGAACTTCTGGCACGTATTAAAGCTGTGCTGCGTCGTGCGGCACAACCCGAGAGGGTGATCGGTGATTTTGCGAGTAAGAAAATACGTTTTGCACACTTAGTTCTGGATGCAGACCGGCAGGTTTTGTTGAGCGAAGGTCAGGAAGAAATCGCCTTAACAAGCGCGGATTTCAAATTGCTGGTCGTGCTGCTCGAACGCCCCCGTGTCGTTCTGAGCAGGGATCAGCTTTTGGACTTGGCGGCAGGCCGGTCTGGAGGGCCCCTTGATCGTACAATTGACAACCAAATCAGTCGATTGCGGCGCAAAATTGAAATAGACGTCCTGCGCCCTAAAATCATCAGGACCATTCGCAATGGTGGATACTGCCTGTCGGTTGATGTTGAGGTTTTTGGCGGATGATGGGGCTTTTACGTACGTTGCGTGTGCAGCTCGTTCTTCTGGTCATGGCAGCCTTGTTGGTAGCCCAATTTATTAGCCTTTGGTTGTTTGCTGACGAACGCAGCCTCGCGGTTCGCGCTGCATTGGGGTTTGAGGCTGCCGGTCGTGCGGCGAATGTTGCGCGCTTAATTGAAGAGGCTCCTCCAGAACTTCACGTCTCGATTTTGCGCGCGTCCAACTCCCCCTTGGTGCGGTTTGAATTGGCGTCTCGGCCCATTGTTCAACACGCGGACCATTCTGACAGTGGCATGGTTGAGGGACGCATTCGGGCGTTGTTAGACGACAGTTTTAGTCGCGATATTCGCGTCGAACTGCACGAAATAGAGGGGCAGATTTTGCCTCTCCCACACCTTTCGCAGGAAATGGCCCAAATGCATGTTGCCATGATGCGCGGCGAGTTGTCGGCGGTTGAAATGAACCTGTCCATTGGCATTACGGGCGGGGATTGGCTTAATGTGAGCACGCGTTTTGAACGGCCACCCATTCAATGGCCGATCTATTCCATGCTCACTTTCGCCCTCTCTGCCGCCGCAATTTTGGGGGTCGTTTTTTGGTTTTTGATGACCCGTCTTACAGGCCCGTTGCGGGGTTTGGTACAGGCGGCGGATCGTCTGGGTCGCGGTGAGGATGTCTCTGATTTACCTATGGTTGGACCCGCCGAGGTGCGCGACCTTACCTCTACTTTTAATCGGATGCAGGATCGCCTCACGCGGTTTGTAGCCGACCGCACGCGGTTGTTGGCAGCCCTTGGGCACGATCTCCGCTCACCGCTTACGGCCCTGCGTGTCCGCGCCGAAATGGTGGATGATGAGGAAACGCGTGACAGTTTGGTTGCCTCGGTCGAAGAAATGCAGTCGATGGTCGAGGCAACCCTAACCTTTGCACGCGGGTTGACGGGGGGGGAGGGGCCAGAAGTCGTTGATCTGAAAGCCTTCCTTCAATCCCTTCAAACAGACATGCACACTCCATTCGAGCTTGCAGACGGCCCAACAATCGACGTGCGCCTGCGCCCCAATGCAATGCGCCGCGCTCTTAGAAACGTCATTGAAAACGCCGTGCGCTATGGGGGAAATACACGGGTGTATCACACGGTTTCAAAAGACGAATTTGTCATAATCGTGGAGGATGACGGCCCTGGAATCCCTGCCACGGAACTTGAGCGTGTGTTCGATCCTTTTTTCCGGCTTGAGCAGTCACGGTCGTTAGAAACCGGCGGGCATGGCCTCGGACTGTCGATTGCGCGCACAATCATTGGCGCACACGGTGGCGATATATCTCTGTTAAACCGCGAAGAGAGCGGGTTGCGCGCCACAATCACCATCCCGCTCGCCAATAGCACCGCAGCATAAGGCAAGATAGACCGATAAATTTAACGATTTTTACCTCCCTTTCCCTTTAAGAGGAAAGGCACATAGAGTCACCCAAGTGACTGTAATATATTATGATTTCTCTAGACGTTGACGCCTTGATGCGCAGTTTTTTAACCAGTGATTTCACGGTTTTAAACGTGGCCGAGAATTCTCACCCGCTCAAGCCGCTGCTTTTTAAAATTGTGGGGGCACGGGGGCGTCACGCAGGGTCACTATTGCTATGGGTCCTGATCCCCCCCGTTTTTGGCGCCGGCGTTTCGCTCTTTGGCTGCAACGTCCCAGAGCGGCTAAAAGCGCGGACACTGGTGGTGCAGGCGTGGATCAGTACGGGATTCTTCTCGTTTATGTTACTGACTTCAAACCCATTCCACCGCCTCTGGATGGTAATGACCTCAACCCGTTGCTTCAAGATGGGGCCACACGCATCCGCCCCCTTGACGTATCTTTTGTGGGGTCTGCGCGCGCAATTTGCCATGCGCCGCGCATGAAATGACCTTCGCCCATACGGGGCGCGCGATTGCGATGTTTGGCTTCATTGGGTATGGCGCGTGGAAAATATAAGAAATCGTCTTTGTCACCCCTGAAACGATTATTGCTATTGCGGGATTTGGCGTGACATTTGAGGGTATGGAAGGGGTCCGTGGCCCAATTACGCCGCGGATCGCGGTGCTCTTGTGGTGGAACGTAGTGGCAAACCAATCACCTATTGGATATCCTGAGGGGCAAAGTACCAAGACAGAAAGCGCAATCCGCTCGAAACTTGCGGGCGACCTTTGTACCTCAATATAGTCCCCGGTAGCGTAAAGCCCTTCCAATCGCAACAGTCCCCGCAGAGTAACTATGAAACGATTGATTGCCTTCACGGTAATTTTTATTGCGCTTGTCGTTGGTGGGTTCTGAACCCAGACCGTGATCCAAATGAGGTACCTTCCGTGCTCATTTCTCAACCTGTGCTGGATTTCGATTTGCCGCCAATTGAAGGCATCGATGTGCCCGGATTGGCGCGTGATTTGAACTTGCTCGTGCGGGAAAGGCTGGTTGCCGGCGATAGCAACGCCCTAGCCATCGCCTTCATTCAGGTGCGGTATGGCGATTACGGCTCACCCGACCATTTTTGCTTTTGATGGCGGTGGCAATTAGGGTGCTCACCTTCCGACGAACGTCTCGTCAGGCCACACCAAAGGGACTGAGCGACGCAGAAGAACAAGAAATTGATACCTTCATCAATGAACAAAAAGCAGGACCGCACACATGATTTGGGCTTTGGTGGTATTGTTGCATTTTCCTACTAGGGCCTCAAAGGGTCGCCAGAGTTTTCCAACCTCGTTTTCGCCAACCGTCAGACAGAAGGCCAAGAAGAAGAGCGTGTTGTTGAGCTAACGGATAAGCTTTTTGCCGGTTTGCTCGCGGCCCCTGAAGGCGGTGCGTCGCAGGGCTGGATGCTAATGGCGCAAACCTACTACCGGATGGAGCGCTATGAGGAGGCCATGTCGCGGAGCAGGGCATCGAGTCTCCTCAGGCGGTCATTGAGATTGATAGGGCCGTTACCTTGGATCCAAGCAATCCGGCAGCCACGTGTTTGGGTGACGAATCTGATGATCTTGAAGGGGGGTGCGCTTTGCGAAAACCTACACCGTTCTAGATGAGCATGGGCAAGCCATTGAGCGATGCGCGTTTAGCGAATTTGGTATGGTGCGTGTTTTGTTAGCGGTTGCTTTATTTCTGGAAGCGTGAGGTCTGTGAGTGCAAATCCTTGGCGTCCGTTTTCGCAAGTGAATATGTTCTTTAGGGCTTCAGGTGTACCGGAATATTGGCTGCCGGTGAGGGCCCACATCATTACGCCTTCGTTTTGTTTTCTTGGAGCCGTGGCACTTTTTTATTCATGACTTCATGCATGAATATATGCGCGCCAACACACAGTATAATCGGAGAAAAAGCGGTTAGATTTGAGCCAATACTCGTCAGTTTTTACCTGTTAAGAACTATCCTCCAATTGGGATTAGCATGACGCGCAACAGGCAATCATTGCTAAGTGGACGAATTCTAAAGGTTGATTTTTTAGTACGCTGATTTTCGGCTTTAGAAACCTTTAGTTTATGTGAGGCTTCCAATAAACGCGTCTATCCTCCTTCAAAGTCAAGGATACATTTGGATACAAATTTGGTGCTTCCAAAACGTTGAAGCATCCCGTTAAAACTGCATAAACTAGGTCAACGTACCAGCCATTGCGCAAACATTTGAGGACGAAATGGGGAAACAAAAGTGAACAGAACTCAAAAGCACAGAGTGTTTGCCTGTGGGATCACTTTTCTAGCTATGCCTTCTGTTTTTCGGACACTCCCTATGATTTGGCAAAATTATCAGATTCAAGGCACTCGGGTGAAATCGATTTGAGTGTAGTCTTTAGAAAATTCAAAAAGGTACGATTATGATTAAATCGGGATATCTGATCGGTGGGGTCCTTTTGTTGGGCGTAGCCCTTATTGGCTGGAAGGTCATGCAGCCCGCAACTGCCCCACAAGGCCATTCAATGGCGCATCCAGACACCAGTGCAATCGCTGAAGGATCGCCGATTGTCGAAGTGCAATTGCCAACCGAACTGTCGGAAAATGCGTCAATCGGTAAACAGGTTTTCGACGCCAAATGCTCAGAATGCCATGGCGTGAACGCTGCAGGGCAAAATGGCGTTGCGCCGCCGTTGGTCCATATAATTTATGAACCGGGACATCATTCCGACGAGGCATTTTTGAATGCGGCCCAAAATGGCGTGGGATCACATCATTGGGATTTTGGCAACATGCCCCCAGTGAAAGGTTTAACACGCGCGGAAATCCTCTATGTTGCAACTTATGTTCGTGAATTGCAGCGTGAGAACGGGATTAATTGATGGTGTCAAAGGGCTCTCTGGTTTTGTTTGGGATCGTCAAAGTGGTGACGCTTGTCGCCATCCTTGTGTTTACGGTTTTCCCCCGAGACTTGAGTGCTCATGAGGATCCAAGGGATGTGGCTTCTGTTTCAATTTCACACGAGTCCCCTGATCCATCGCATGCACACAAGGAGTTGGAAGCACAATCAGGCTATTGCCATCCCGGAATAGACTGCTTTGTTCCAGCCGTATTTTTCCTAAATACTGAAATTTTGATTACTCTACGACAGATGCAAACCAACTCTTTTTTTGTTCACTCCTATGGCGAAAGCTGGTTGCTTTTGCATGAAAGTCCCCCTCCGCGATACTGGTCTTGAAATAAACTTGTTCCAAAAAACCTTCACGGAGAAAACAGATGAAAACAACACCTATATTAGCATCCATAGTCGTAGGATTTACCGCCATTGCCGCCTTTGCGCATGGCGGCGCGATGGGGATCGTAAAAGAGCGTATGGATGCCATGGATGCGATGGGCAAGGCTGTCAAATCCGTCGCCCCCATGATGCAGGGTACAACTGACTACAACGCAGAGACAGTTAAACAAGCGGCGGCGCTTTTCTTGCAGCATTCTGGCGAAGAAATGACTTCGTTGTTTCCGGAGGGTTCGGGGGCAGCACCGTCGGAGGCCAAGGCAACCGTATGGTCAGATTGGGACGAATTCTCCGAACTTGCCGAGCGGCTTGGCGTGGCAGCTGAAGGATTGGCCAAGGCTGCGGACAATGGACTTATGATGGGTGGCAATACAAGTAAATCCGCCAGCGATATGATGGGCGGCGGGGGAATGATGGGGGCTTCGCCTGCAACCAACATGTCCGTCGCACAGATCGCGGCGATGCCAGCCGATCAAGCCTTCACGATTGTGTCTCAAGTATGCACTGCGTGCCATACAAAATACCGCGCCGAGAATAAATAAATGAGATGGGTATTCAAGTTGGCTCTAGGGTCTGCGGCTCTTGGGGCCGTGGTCATTGGGGCGCTCGTTGTCTGGCCGATTGGTAACAGTCCTGCGCAAATTTCTCTTGAGGGGGATGTCGGCCGCGGTGCCTATCTTGCGCGTGCAAGTGGCTGTATTGCCTGTCACACTGATTTTGAAGCAGGAGGGGCGCCTTTGGCGGGAGGGGTCGAGTTGAAAACCCCCTTTGGCACATTGTATTCTCCAAACTTAACTGGCGACCCTGTTCACGGGATTGGCGATTGGACCATTCAAGAATTTGCGGTGGCAGTTCGCCAAGGGGTCTCGCCTGAGGGGGAGGCCTATTATCCGGCGTTCACCTATCCGTTTTATGCGAATTTCACCGATCAGGATATCGCTGACCTTTGGGCAGCTTACCAAACAGTGGCCCCAGTTGCGGAACCTTCAAAGCCCCACGAAATGGCGTTTCCGTTTGACCAACGTTGGGGCCTTAAACTATGGCGCGCGGCATTCCTCAAACCACCTCGCACCAAGCCAAATCCGGACAATGATGCACTGTGGAATCGAGGGAGGCTTCTTGTTGGGGGTGCCACGCATTGTGCCGCCTGCCATACCGCACGAAACTTTGCGGGAGCGCGAAAAACCGACACCGAACACTTCAAGGGCAACGCCACTTTGCCAGGTGGCGGAAAAGCCCCGGCAATTGACTACGAAACCCTGCAAATGCGGGGCTGGACGGTGGATAACCTTGCCTATGCATTGAGCACAGGTGTGAAGCCCGACGGGGATGCCTTCGGTGATTCCATGGGGGAAGTTGTTTTGTATGGCACGAGCTTCTTGAGCCCTGAGGATCATCGCGCAATGGCCATCTACTTGTTGGATGATCATAGCGGCGGGTAATTGATTGCGCATCACGTATTGGAAGTTGGGAGGGGACGAACCCCTCTCCTATGAAGGAACAGAAATGACACAAACACGACGTGATGTTTTGCAAATGGGTGCCGCGTTTGGCGTTGCGGCAATGGTGCCGACAATTGGCCGCGCGCAAACCGCAGATATGCAAAGGATTGTCGCACGCCCTGCCAGCGTTCAACTAGCGCCGCCCGAATACCCCAAGACCGATATTTGGGGGTATGACGGCAAGCTGCCTGGCCCTGAAATACGTGTGCCACAAGGCGGGCCCGTCGCGCGGCGATTTGTGAATGAACTGCCGCAAGCAAGTTCGATGCATTGGCACGGCCTGCGCATAGAAAATGCTATGGATGGCGTTGCGGGCCTCACCCAAGAAGCGGTGCCAACGGGCGAAACGTTCGACTACGAGTTTGTTGCGCCAGATGCGGGCACCTATTGGTATCACGCGCACAATCGGTCAACCGAGCAGGTTGCGCGCGGCCTTTATGGCGCGTTGATCGTCGAAGAACCAACCCCTGCCGACGTGGATCGCGATGAGGTGCTGATCCTTGATGATTGGCTGCTTGATCCGGAAACTGGCCAACTGGACCCCGATTTTGACGCCCCCCATAATAGTAGCCACGCAGGACGCCGCGGCAATTTTATTGCGACGAACGGAAGCTTTGACACAACGTGGGAGGTGCCCGCAAATACACGGCTGCGCTTGCGTCTCATCAACGCCGCAAATGCACGGGTTTTTCAGCTAGGCCTGTCTGGCCTTGAGGGCTGGGTGATGGCGCTGGACGGTATGCCCCTCGAAACCCCGGAGCCGATTCCGGAGATGATTTTAATGGCCCCTGGTCAACGCGTTGATCTATTTGTCGATGTGACCGCCCCTATGGGTGAAACCGCGCATCTGGTGCGCATTGAAGAGGATCAAGGCTATTCTCAAGCGGCGTTTAGCGTGGTTGACGCCCTCGACTCTTCCAAAGAACAACGAGGGGCACCTGTGCCCTTGCCCCCCAACCCGAATATGGACGTGCCAAATCTGGAAACCGCGCGTCGCATCACTCTTGATATGGAAGGTGGCGCGATGGGGCGTCTGGAGACGGCCGTTTTGGACGGCGAGCGCATGGATTTCCGCGAGCTTGTGGCGGCCAATCAGTTCTGGTCTTTTAACGGTGTGGTGGGCATGACGCAGACGCCTCTTGCAAGCCTTGCGCGGGGCGAAACGGCAAGAATGCGCATCGCCAACAACACCGTGTTCCCCCATGCAATGCATCTTCATGGCATGCATTTTCGCGAGATTGCCGAAGACGGTACAATAGGCCCTCTCAGGGATACGCTTTTGATCTTTGGGGATGAATCACGAGAGATCGCCTTTGTTGCGGACAACCCGGGGAAGTGGCTTTTCCACTGTCATATGCTGTCGCATGCCGCGTCTGGCATGATGACGTGGATTGAGGTGGCGTGATGCAAAACCATTTTCGCGTTCTCAAAATCAAATTTCCCCCAACAGGAGACTTAGTATGAGCATCAGGAATTTAACCACGTCGGTGGCGCTGTGTCTTGCGGTCCCTTTTGCAGCGTATGCAGATGGGGTGAGCGACGAGCGGATAAAGGAACTTGCCCTAGAGGCCATTCTTGAAAACCCGCAAATAGTCATGGAAGCGGTTGCGATCCTCGAAAAACAGCGCTTGGAAGGCGAGTCATTGGCCGTGGCTGATGTGCTCACAAGTCAGCGAGCTCTATTGGAACAAGACCCAAATGCACCGGTTTTAGGCAATCCGGACGGCGATGTGACCGTTGTTGAGTTCTTTGACTACAATTGCCCCTACTGTCGAAGTGCAATGGGTGAAGTTCAAGCCATGCTCAAAAAAGATCCAAATGTGCGCTTGGTGTATCGGGAGTGGCCCATCCTTGGCGAGGGTTCGGTATTTGCGTCCAAAGCGGCGCTTGCTGCGCGCAATCAAGGAAAATATGAAGAGTTTCATTGGGCGCTCATGGGTATGAAGGGGCGCGCCGATGAGAAGAGCGTTCTCGCAATTGCAAAGGATATTGGTCTTGATGTGGACGTGCTTCGGCAGGATATGGACTCCCCAGAAGTGGCGGAACATATCGCCAGTTCCATGAGCCTTAGTCAAACCTTAGGGTTCAACGGAACCCCTTCCTTTGTGATCGGCAACCAACTCGTCCCCGGATTCGTCGAACAGGCGCAGCTTTCAGAATATGTTGACGCCGTGCGAGAGGGGCAGGAATGATTGGGCTCCTTTGCGTTTTAAACTCGTAGCGAGTTTGCGCGAACCATTAGAATGTGTGAGGATTTCGGTGAACAGGAAAAGGAATGGATTTATGAAAAAGGGCAACAAAACTGCCATCCTCGTTGCCGGATTGGGTGGCCTTGCCGTGATCGCTTTTGTGGCCATTTCATTCCTCTTTGTTGGCACAGACACGCCCCCATTGAAGCAGCCCTCAAATTCAAACGTTCAGGCTGGTGCTGCTTTGTACAGCGAGAATTGTGCATCGTGTCATGGCAAGGATCTTGAGGGGCAGCCTGACTGGCGCAGCCAAAATGAAAACGGCATGCTTCCGGCACCGCCGCATGACGAAAGCGGCCATACATGGCATCACGGTGACGCGTTATTGTTTGAATATACAAAACTCGGAGGGCAGGCTGTGCTGGAGGCTTCTGGCGCAACGGGTTTTACAAGTGGAATGCCGCGTTTTGAGGGCCAGCTCAGTGACGAAGAAATTTGGGATATCCTCGCATTTATAAAATCAAACTGGTCGGAACGGGCGCGGTTATCGCAGGCCGAGCGGTCTAAAGGCGAGTAATCCAAGGACGATAATTCGTTTCCACCACCTTTGTGGTCAAGGATGGTGGAAACAAGATCTGGACACAGGAGAACTCGCGTAGCCCTCAGTTTTGAGAATTGTCGCCAAAGCTTCGTTATCTAGGCGGCTTGTGACCTCAACGACATGTGCCTCAAGATCAAAGGTCAGGATAGCCGCGGAATCTGCGGCGGTGACAGCTTTTTTGATCGCCGCGGTGCAGTGGCCGCAAGTCATATTTGGAACGGTGAATTTGCTCATGGGTTTTCCTTTTGCTGGTTTTGGGTAAACGTGGGGGTTCCCACGTGGGAAGGTCAAGCCTCATAATTTGCGTAAATATCCCTTTGACCCTACCTTCATCGTGGTCGGCAGTCGCACTCGAAATAATCGAGGTATACAGGTTGAATTGTTCAATGCGAATGTGTTGACTGTGGGGGTGCGGCAGAGGGGTCCCGTTGGATAGCGGATTACCCGATGCGCACACGCGTGCGACGATATTCTGGCCGCTGGGGCCACTCAGATCGTTACGACGAATACAATATTTCACCCCAGCTACGAAATTTCCAAAGCGTCGTTGTTGGCGGAGGCCACGAGAACAACAGGCTCGCGAATATGGTAGATTCATTCCCTTTCTAAACCACAGAGGGGCGCCCCGAAAGACAAACAGAAATCCGGTTAGGAATATTCACATGATGAAACACACCAAAGGACAAGACTCACAGTCCGCTGAGGTGGCGGAAAAGGATATGGTTCCCAAGAATTTTTCCGGAACAATCTATACCTGCCCGATGCATCCGGAAGTCCGTCAGACCAAATCCGGTTCTTGTCCGATCTGCGGCATGGGATTGGAGATTGAATCTGCCACGTTGACCGACGATGGTCCGAACCCTGAGTTGATCGACTTCACGCGCAGGTTCTGGGTCGGCGCTGTGCTGACAATACCGTTGCTGATCCTGACCATGTCGCCGTTTGTTGGTGCTGGTTGGATTCGGGAGATATTCGGCGAACGCGCCACTTTGTGGATCGAATTCGTTCTGGCTACACCAGTGATCCTCTGGTCTGGCTGGCCGTTCTTCACCCGTGGATGGACCTCATTTCGGACAATGAAACTGAACATGTTCAGTCTTATCGCAATGGGCATTTCGGCGGCCTATGGTTTCAGTGTAGTTGCCGTTTTGGCACCGAGCATTTTCCCCGACGGGTTTCGCAGTGCGGATGGCCATGTCGGCGTGTATTTCGAGGCCGCGGCCGTAATTGTGACGCTCGTGTTACTGGGTCAAGTGATGGAACTGCGCGCCCGTGAAGGCACGGGAAAGGCGATACGAGCGCTGCTTGATATGGCCGCCAAAACGGCCCGCGTGATCCGTCCCGATGGCACTGAGGAAGAAGTGGCTTTGGAGGATGTGCTTGTCGGCGATCACCTGCGCGTCGTTCCCGGCGACAAGGTGCCTGTGGATGGCACTGTCGTCGAAGGACACTCCTCCATAGATGAAAGTATGATTTCGGGTGAGCCGGTTCCTGTTGAAAAAGTCGCAGGCGACATGGTCACTGGCGCCACAATCAACGGCACGGGTTCTCTGGTGATCGCGGCGACACGCGTTGGCGCCGACACCATGCTAAGTCAGATCGTCGAGATGGTGGCAAGCGCCCAACGTTCGCGCGCACCAATCCAGAAATATGCGGATACGGTTGCCGGATACTTCGTCCCAGCGGTGATCCTCGCCGCGATTTTGGCCTTTTTCGGTTGGGCGTTTTGGGGACCAGATCCAGCCCTTTCCTATGGGTTGATCTCGGCCGTGGCCGTGTTGATCATTGCTTGTCCCTGTGCCCTTGGCCTTGCGACGCCCATGTCCATCATGACCGCCACGGGGCGCGGCGCACAGGCGGGCGTACTGATTAAAAACGCCGAGGCGCTGGAGCGGTTCGAAAAGGTCGACACGCTGATTGTGGACAAAACCGGCACCCTCACGGAAGGCAAACCACGTCTTGTCGCGGTCCTGCCAGAACCGGGGCATGACGAGGCCGAGGTGTTGCGACTTGCGGCGTCGCTGGAGCGCGGTTCTGAACATCCTTTGGCCGAAGCTATTGTGCGCGGTGCGGAAGACCGTGGTGTTGCCATGGTTAAAGCTGAAGACTTCGAAGCGATCACGGGCAAGGGCGTCAAAGGGGTGGTCGACGGCAAGGCGGTGGCGCTTGGAAATCTTGCCCTGATCACCGACATGGGGCTGAAAGCCGACGCCTTGATTGCCAAGGCGGACGCACGTCGCGACGAAGGTGAAACTGTAATGTTCGTCGTCTTGGGTAATGAAATTGCAGGGTTGGTCAGTGTGGCGGATCCGGTCAAAGAGACGACACCTGCTGCGTTAAAAGCCCTTCATGAATTGGGTTTTCGGATCATCATGGCCACTGGAGACAACGAACGTACGGCAAAAGCGGTCGCTGCCCGTTTGGGTATCGACGAAATTCGCGCGGATGTTTTGCCCGAGGATAAGGCGCGGATCATTCGCGAGTTACAAGCCGAAGGCCGCAAGGTTGCGATGGCGGGTGATGGCGTGAATGATGCGCCCGCATTGGTGCAGGCCGACGTTGGTATTGCGATGGGGACGGGGGCCGATGTGGCAATCGAAAGTGCGGGCTTCACGCTGGTCAAAGGTAACCTTGACGGTATCGTGCGCGCGCGCCGTCTGTCGCATGCAACGATGCGCAACATTCGCCAAAACCTGTTCTTTGCGATGATCTACAACGCGGCGGGTGTGCCGGTAGCGGCGGGTATCTTGTTCCCCTTCCTAGGAATTTTGATCAGCCCGATGTTTGCCGCCTTTGCAATGTCAGCCTCGTCAATCTCCGTAGTCGCGAATGCGCTTCGACTGCGCCGGTTAAAATTTTGATGGAAACCAACCGATGAACCGCATGATCTACATCTTTGCTACGGCCTTTGCCCTAATCGGCGTAGCCGAAATCTTCTATTTCTTTTTCTGGGGAGTTTATCTGTTCCCTGGGGGGAGTCTGGCCGCTAAGGCCGTCTGGGTCGCCTCTTGCGGGATCGCGATGGGGGCGGCAATTGGCGCGGCAACTTTGTTGTTGGTCGAGGGCCGCACATCGGGCAAGGCTGCAATACTGACGGGGGCGGCCATAGTAACCACTGTTGGCAGTTATTGCGCATGGCTTTGTAGCCGCGTCGATGCGAAATTCGAGTATTTCGGTGGGCCGGAAAACGGGACACTCTTCATCTTGTCGGGCGTCATACCAGCCATCGCTGGTGGCCTGCTTTATGGCTGGTGGCTCTATGGCAGGGAGCAAGGGATTGGTCATACACTTTGAACGATCCCCACCCCCCTCTTGAGGCAGGTTTTGTCCTGTGGTGGCGCACATGGAGGACGATGGGACGCATGATTAAGGCGATAGATGCATCAGAGATGGGGCTTCTTAGCGTGTCGCTAACGACAAAAACTTAGAAAGGAGAAAGTGAATGAATGGTTTTGGAATGGGCTTTGGCGGCCTGTGGATGATCTTAGTACTGGTTCTTGCCGTCTTGGCGATAGCCGCGCTGCTCAAATATCTGCGCAAGTAAAACAAGTTGCCGCAGCTTCTGGCGGGTATTGGAAACTCCAGCCTTACCCAAAAGTCTAAGTGTGATCAGGGCTGTCTTCGATGCGGCCACTGGTTCTGTGGCCATGTGTAATAATCAACGTGATTTTTGTTGTAATATTGATTTGGCGGGACCAAGCAAGCAAACCAAAATAGAGGCAGATGTATGACACATTCACACCGCGATGACGATTTAAAAAAGGGCTCCATCAGCTTGGGTGGGGCGGTTGGCATGGGGACTGGCGTTATGATCGGGGCAGGCATTTTTGCGCTGACTGGCCAAATCGCCCAGCTGGCCGGGCCGTATTTTGCCCTGTCTTTCGTGCTCGGTGCAATCGTTACGTCCTTCAGCGCTTACAGTTACATCAAGATGTCTAACGCTTGGCCGTCCTCTGGAGGGATAGCAATGATCTTGCAAAAGGCCTATGGCCCCGGTGCCATTGCCGCCGGTGCCGCGCTTTTGATGGCCCTATCGATGGTCATCTCCGAAAGCCTTGTGGCACGGACATTCGCCACATATGTCTTGCGGCCCTTCGACATCGCAGGCGGCCCGCTGGTGCCGATATTGGCGGTCGGGGTGATCCTGTTCGCATTTCTTGTTAACATTTCGGGCAACCGGACGGTCGGCTTCCTTTCGATAGTTATGGCCGTCATTAAAATCGGCGGTATTGCGCTGTTTGGAATAGTTGCCTTGTGGTCTGGTGGCTTCAGTTTCCCAGAAACGAGCAGCAGTGCAGGAGGGTTTAGTGCCACCGGATTTGTCGCCTCCGTAGCGCTGTCGATCCTCGCGTTTAAGGGGTTTACCACGATCACCAATAGCGGTTCAGAAATCACCAACCCCCATCGCAATGTGGGGCGCACTATCATGATCTCGATTGCAATCTGTGTTGTGATCTACCTTTTGGTTGCCTTTGCCGTTGGATCAAACCTTACCATTGAACAGATCGTCGCAGCAAAAGACTATTCGCTGGCAGAGGCGGCCTCGCCTGCATTGGGGCAATTGGGGTTCTATTTCACGGTTGTATTGGCGGCGGTGGCCACAGCATCTGGCGTAATGGCGAGCGTTTTTGCGGTCTCGCGGATGTTGGCAATGCTGACAGACATGAAGATGATACCACATAGCCACTTCGGAATGTCCGGCTCTATCCAAAGCCATACGTTGGTCTACACTGTGGTCCTCGCTTCTACGCTGGCGGTGTTTTTTGATCTGGGCCGGATTGCTTCACTTGGAGCATTTTTCTACCTCGTCATGGACATGTTGGTGCATTGGGGTGTGTTCCGAAGCGTGCGAAAAGAAATTGGTGCGAGCGCGGTAATCTTGTTATGTGCGCTGTCGTTTGACGCCATTGTTCTTGTCGCGTTCACAATGATGAAGTTGGCGTCGGATCCAGTGATCGTGCTTTTTGCCGCAATCGGGATCACTACAGTCTTTGTCTTTGAGCGCATCTATCTGTCACGTTGGACCGCTCCACAGGCCGAAGGCGGACACTAACGTGCACCCTAGATAAACCGGTTGGCACGCCGTGGTTCACTCTTGCTGATTAGGAGCCTTAACTCCATCGTCGCGCGGGAACTGCTCAAATCTTAAGACGGAGGGGCAACTACAATCCGATGAATCGCACACTCGGCATTCGTTTGATCGTTTGCACATCATTTTCATAAATCGCCGTGAGTTCTTCGACATAGGCGTCGTCCCATCCAGGCAGGTCGATTTCGGTTTCTATTTCATCGGGTTTCGCGAATTTATCTAGGAAGGCGGCGATAATGCGACCCTTTTGCACATCGTTTTGGGGGGGATGCGCCTCGAGATACCCCAAGAACCGCTTCATCCCTTCGGGCGACATGATTTCTTCAACAAGGTCGTATTCGCCGTCAAAGGAATAGCCGTCCTCAATCCCTGACAGCGCCGAGAGAATGTGGGACCAAATTAGGGGGGTGTCTTCGTTGCACCAAACCGTCACCGGCGCGTGGGGGTAGGTGTCGGTAATCGCTTGAATGACGGTCGACCATCGCAGGGCCTTTGGGTCGCTCCCCGCAAGGTAATCGAGGTAGTCCATTTTCGGGGTGCGCAAACAGAGTTCGGGAATAAGAACGGCCGGATTGCAAATTCCTAAATGGAATTCCAGATCATAGCCGTGAAACAAGTTGCTATAGCTTGTAATTTTGTCTGTTATTTGCGGATAGAAATTCGGGCCATCAAACACGCGCGGAGCGACGCAAATGAAGTTTTCGTTGGACAAAACCAGACGGTCAGCATGATCTACTTCGAGAATGGTATCCAAAAGGGCTTCTTGGGTTTCGACACTGGCACGTGCCCCCCCAAGGGCCGCGATGGTTTTGCGAATAAGGTTGCGATAGCGTCCCGGTCCAGGAACCACAACTCCACGTCCAGATAAATGCCCTTTGTTCTTAAGTAAGCCTTTAAGAAGTTTGTCATTATCGGTTGAGTGTGCTCCCAAATGGAAAGCAATCTGCATGCGTTTCGCCCCTATGCGTCTTGGGGCCGCGTTGCGCGGCACCTGTGAAGGTAATATACGTGGTTTTCTGGACAGGCAAACCGCTTTCCTTTAGCAGTTCCGCGATGAGAGAAAAAATGAACCCCACCATAGTTGACAAACCCCTATTCTCGCGTGGTTTAGCGCGGTTGCGACCAAATGTTTGGTCGCTGGGGGCCGTGCTCATTGCGGCCCTTGTGTTGGCCCCGATTGTGTCTGTTATCTGGATAGCCTTTCATCCGGTTGAAAACATTTGGCCCCATCTTTTGGCCACCACGTTGCCGCGCTATTTTGCCAATACCCTGATCTTGATGTTGTCCGTCGGCACGCTAAGTGCGGCGGTAGGAATGGGGGCGGCATGGCTTACCACCATGTATATTTTTCCAGGGGTGCGATGGTTTCAATGGCTTCTGCTGCTGCCCTTGGCGATCCCTGCTTATTTGGGCGCCTATGGTTTGGTTGATTTCTTAGAGTATGCGGGGCCCGTGCAAACGGGATTGCGCAATATCATGGGCTATAGCAATCGTCTGGATTACTGGTTTCCGGAAATTCGGTCGATGTATATGGCCGTTATTGTCCTTACAGCAGCCCTATGCCCCTATGTTTACCTCCTGTCACGGGCTGCATTGCGCGAACAATCTGGCGGCAGTTACGAGGTGGCGCGGGCATTGGGGGCAGGGCCGTTTAAACGGTTTTGGCGCGTTGGTGTTCCGTTGGCGCGTCCTGCTATTGCGGCAGGTGTGGCTATTGTAATGATGGAAACCGCTAGCGATTTTGGCACGGTCGAGTTTTTTGCGGTCCAAACCCTGACGACCGGGATTTTCAATACGTGGCTTGAGAGCAATAACGCTGGTGGCGCGGCCCAGATCGCGGGCGTTGTGCTGTTACTTGTTCTCGTATTGGTTGCGCTTGAACGGGTAGGGCGCAAGAACAGCCGGTACCACAATACCGCCCGCCAATCCCGTGCAATTATTGCCATTCCGCTGACGGGCGTGCGGGCATGGATCGCCAGTTTCCTGTGTTTCATTCCCTTCGCCGTTGGGTTTCTTTTGCCCGCTAGTGTGCTCACCTATCATGCGCTCACAAATCTTGAGGCGTGGCAGAACCGCGGCTTGATCGAAGCTCTGGGGAATACATTGCTCGTGGGGATTTCCGCAGCCTTTCTCACCGTTTCTGCAGCGCTATTCCTCGTTTATGGCGTGCGGTTGACAGGGCAAAAACTCCCCCGCTTGCTCCTGCCCGTCACAACCTTGGGATATGCCGCACCAGGAGCTGTTTTGGCCGTCGGCGTGCTAATCCCGATGGCGGCGATGGACCACTTCATTGCCGATTGGGCTGAGGCCGTTTTCGACCGGAATATCGGTCTGTTGATGACAGGTACCGGATTTGCGATCATTTTCGCCTATTGTGTCCGGTTTTTCGCAATTGCACAGGGAGCCATAGACGCCGCTATCGGCCGTGTCGCCCCCAGTTTGCCCCTTGCGGCCCGCTCTCTCGGCAAAACCGCAGGCGGTACTCTATGGCACGTTTATTTCCCCCTTATTCGCGGCTCTGTCGGAACAGCCCTCCTGTTGGTTTTCGTCGATTGCGTCAAAGAACTCCCCGCCACGCTCCTCTTGCGCCCCTTTAATTTCAACACCCTCGCAACTCGCGTTTACGACCAAGCAAGCCTTGAGAATCTGTCTGACGCAGCCCCCGCCGCAATTCTGGTCATCCTCGTCGGATTGACCGCCGTCCTCCTCCTTGCGCGCACACACAGACAGAGCCATTGAGAGATGAATATGATGAATTTCAGCAAGAAATCCCGTTCCAGCAAAACTTTCTTCATTTTCGCAAAAATCCTCCTTGCATCCCCCATCCGAGGTTGCTAAATCACCGCCACAGTGCCCCTATAGCTCAGCTGGTAGAGCAACTGATTTGTAATCAGTAGGTCCGCGGTTCGAGTCCGTGTGGGGGCACCATTAAAACACCGGTCAAACACCAAGTTTGCAAGTAATTACCTCAATGAAATGAGGTGCTTGCGCAATCTGTGGTTGGGTTTGACTGGTGTTAGAACGTATCATGAACCTTGTAACGAGACAGTCATTACAAGGATACGATATGCCCCATATTAAGTTCACGGATTCGACGCTCAAGTCGCTGTCCGCCGACAAAACGACTTGGTTCACAGACCCATCATGCAAAGGCTTACGACTCTGCGTCACGAAAAGCGGCGTCAAAACTTGGTACGTCAACAAGTGGGACCCAACATCGCAAAAGACGCGTTCGGTCAAATTGGCCCAATGGGCCAACAAAGGTCCGCATTGCCGATGGGCGAAAGAGCGAGTGGGCAAGATTGCTCATGATATTTCGACAGGCAATGTCCGCACGCGCGAGGAGCATGAGGTTTCGCAGGCTGAATTGGGCATCCCTACATTCCGCAATGCCTTGGAACAGTACATCGAACACCGTACGACAGCGCGTCAGTCAGGTAGGGCTCGTATGATGGAAGGCACCGCGTATGAATACCGTGGGTCATTCAACAAGCATCTTGCTCGTTGGGCAGATGTGCATGTTGACGAACTGCCAATCCTCGAGATCAATCAATACCTGAACAACTTGCAAATCGACACGCCGAACGCGGCCCACCTCGCAGCATCAGTGGCAGGGGCAACTGTTCGTTTCATCAATCGCCTTTGTGCCCTCGCACTGCCGATTCCATCACTGTTGGATGGTACGCGGATGAAGTCGCGCGTTCAAACAGGCAAGCTCGACATGTCTTTGCCTTGGTTGGATCGAAAGAACGAGATCGACGCCATAAAGAATGAGCATATCAGGCTGGCGTGGATGATCACTTGGTACACAGGTTTCCGTGGTCGCTCCTTGCGGGCATTGACGTGGGACAAGGTTGATCTCGATGCTGGCACGGTGACATTCGACAGGTTGAAGCGGCAGGAAATCGAGCGGGAGATCGTGATCGCCGACGACGTGGTCAGGCTGTTTAAACGCCTGCATGTCATTCGGGAGGATGATTGCGATTGGGTGTTTCCGTCACGACGTATGGTTGGCGGCACGCGCGGGCATTTGGATGTGTTGGACCGGTTGCTTCTGACAGCAGCGGGCGATTTACGCCACCTGTGGATGTCAACGGCGCGCGAAGTTGCGCCGCGTCACGTTCATCGGTGGTTGGCGCAGCAGACAATGACTGACGATGATTTGCGCATGCTTGGGCACTACGGCGAGCCGAGCCATGACGAACAGAAGCGGTCAGCAGAGGCGATTGCTTCGGCAATCAACACTCAGTTTAAGGTAGCACCTTCATCCGTTATTGAACCGAAACGTCAGCACGCTTAAACTCACTGACATACGCCTCCATGCCCGGGCCATCGACCTGACCGAGACATGAGGCTGACCGCGTGAGCGACGACTATGGTCGTCAGGAGCAGGAAACGCGGCAGTCATTTGGCATCCATCACAAGGATACCAATATGACTATTGAACAGCTCTCAGAGCAGCTAAAAACTCTGCAAAATGACCTGATACGGTCAAACCCACCACAAGTCATGACAAGCCGCGAGGCTGGACAGTTTCTGAGTGTCACGGACGAAACAATGTTTCGGTGGCGCAAGGATGGTGTCGGACCGTCATATTCTCAACCAAATTCTCGGATAGTTCGATACCTGCACAGCGATTTGGTTGCGTGGATGAAGGAGTATCAGTGATGGGTGGAGCAAATCAAAACAGGTACAAGGCACGTTTCCTCTACAAGGACGAGCTCTTGGTGTTCAACAGGCGGGAGAAGCATATCATTCTCCACGTTGATCACGACGAGGACGACCCAATGGACGATCAGCGCTCGCAAGGCGCTTGGAACAAAGCGCTGAATGGCAAACCATCACCAGACGAACTCGTCGCCGAACTCGAATACCTGCTAGCCTTGCAGCGCGACGACCCAGAGAAATTCCTGCCTAAACCACCGCCCGAAAACCCACGCGATTGGATGGCAGAAATTGCGACGCGCGATTGGTGGGCTGACACGTTCGATGTTGGCCGCGCTCAAATGACTGGGTGGTTCACGGGTCGGTCAACGAAACTCGATGGGATCGTCCAAGAGAAAGTCGGTGATTGGTACGCGCGATTGAACAAGGTGGCGACCGAGACGTCAGAAATGACTATGCAAGGCAAGAAAGTGATAGATAAAAAACGTTTCCTGTACCACGTCCTCCGTCTTGAAGAAGAAGGTTCGGAAATCACAAATGACCAGATCAAACAGATGCTGGCCGCGTGGTATTCGGAGCCGCAGATCATCGACTGGCAAGACCCAAAACCCGGATACAGGGACGCCGCGTTCGATGAAGATAATATCACTCACCGCTTATGCTTTAATGACGCATGTGAATGGTTGGCGGAGGCGCGTGCCAATGACTGGGACGGTATACCGTCGTCATTGCCGCCTGATGGTCAGTGGGAGAAAGCCGTTGGTGCCGAAAAGATGTGGGGCGGGAGCAATGAAGACCCGCACGAATTGAACAAACCGCTCTACTATAAGAAGTACAAAGCCGCGAATAGCTTGGCTTGGGATACAGATTCACGCACCTACGAAATGACCAACCACCGCATCATATCAATCTTGGACGACGACGTCTGGCGCGCTCCCACGGAGCGAGAAGCCAAGGGATGGGACGAAGGTAGCCAATTCTTTTGGGCAGAGCTCAAGCGTGAACGCGATATGGGTGGCATTGTTGGTGGGATCAGGCAACTATAGTTCCGAACACATCGTCCAAAATACGGTTGCGCTCATGGTAGGTCGTGCGACCGATCAGCCATGAACGGATGCGTTTGTAGTTGGCACCTTGGCGGCGCAGTTCGAGTGCAGCAATCATGGTATAGTCAGTTGGTCGTGCATCAAAGGGCATCGGGTCGAGTCCTTTCGGGTTGGTGATCAGGTCGCATCGCGGCGGGCGCGGGCCGCGCCATTGTCGATCATGGATCGGAAAATTTGTGTTGCTTGCCGCGCGGGCATTGTGGGTTCGGGCATTGTCGTCCGTCTCCCTTGGTGTTGATGCAATCAATATACAGGACAGGGACGAAGTGCTGCGACCATAATGGCGGGTAGAAATAACCAAGTTAAAGGTGGTGGGAGACAGAGGCAGTAAATGGCGATGCGGATATACGCGCGCGCATGCGTGTGCATAATAATAATAATACAACGAACCGCGTCTTTCTGCATATTATTATTATTATGCACGCGTGCGCATGCGCGTTGAAGTGCGCATGGTATCCTTGCATTGCCTCGACTGTGCGTCTTGCCACACAACCAGCAGAAGCACGTCCCCTGACCGTATGCACTTGGGCCAACTGATACACAATCATGTGGGCAAGTGCATCAACACATTGATCTTACAGCATAATGCCGACCATAATCCTTGTAACGCACTGCATGTCACAAGGATAACGCGGTATTGCGCCCGACCACCCCTTTCTGAGAGCGACACCCCTCGGACCCGGGCCAATGTAGAAGATCACAATTCTACGAATACACACCACGCCGCGTGCATGACGAAACATGCAGCGAGACTAAGCGTAACCGCCCAAGCACGCGCATCCAGTGAGTCCGCCCCACCACGATACCCGACAATGACGAACGCCCGTCTCTGCGCAAGACAGACAGGCCTGCATCGCGTCCCGCATTCACCCAACCGCTACCTGAAACTTCGGTAACACACACCGCGTGTTCCCTGTATGTTCCATATGTGCGCGCTTGGCCCTTGTCGGCGGGTCGCCCGCACCGGGTTGATCCTTTCACCCGACTCTTTGGGCCCGCCGACAAACCAACAAAGAAGGAATTCGAATGCCCCTACAATCTGTCACGATTCAAACGACTCCGCTTGGCTCCCGCCTGATCGGCGAAGATATCCACACCTTATACCACTTGGATATCCCGATCCCGCACGATGACCTGCACGCCTTGATCATCGCTGCGACCAAAACTTCTGACGAACATCCGCGTGCCGAAATCGCAGGCGTGCTCGCTGACCGCACCGCTGATGGCGTTCGCATCCATGTCGTCGCGAGCACATCCCACTTCGACATCCCATGGCCCATCATCGCGCGAGGTATTCACAGCAAATGACCCGTATCAATCACCGCACCTACCGAGAGCAACGCCAAGCCTATGACAAAATCCGCGATGTGATTGCGGGTGAAGATCGGTTGAAGGCGAAAGGCTCAGTTTACCTGCCACAGCCTGAAGGCATGACCCAAGCTCAATACAACCGCTATCTGACGGGTGGATCATTCTACGCCGTTGCAGAACGAACCTTGCGCGGCATGGTCGGCTCGGTAACGCGCAACGCGCCCATCTTGGAATTGCCTCCACGCATCGAAGCGATGCGCAATGCGGCGACGTTCGAAGGCAACAGTTTCGACGTTCTCTTGGAGGACGTGATGCGCGAAGTTCTGTCTATTGGTCGCATAGCAATGCTGCTCGATTACCCGACAGACGGCGCAGCACCTGCATCGGCCCCTTTCATTTCGACATTCAACGCGGAATCTATACTGGATTGGAAAGAGGAGTTGGTTGGCGGCCGTCAGAAACTGACCTACCTGCGCCTGCACGAAAACAACGACGACTTGGTAGATACGGGCGTCGAGCAACACCTCGTCCTGACCCTTGAGCCCGCCTATACGGTTAAGCGTTTTCACGTTTCAACCAAACGGAACGGTCCTGTCACACAGTCGGTCGAAGAAGTCATGGTCGGTGAGCCGATTTTGCCCACCATCAACGGCGCGCCGTTGTTCGATATTCCCGCAGTCGTTGTGTCCCCCTACAATCTGAAAGCGGACATTGAAAAACCGCCGTTCCTCGACCTCGTGAACGTCAACCTCGCACATTGGCGCAATAGCGCCGATTACTTCTGGTCGCTATACCTGACCTCCCAACCGACGCCTTGGGTTTCAGGAGCGATCAACGAGAAAAACAAACCGACGCAAATCGGCTCGGGTGCGTTTTGGGTTCTGCCTGAGGGCGCGACGGCGGGCATGCTTGAGTTTACCGGCGCAGGCATCGCCGCGCAGAAGACCGCCCTCGACGACCTGACCGCCCAGATGGCAACACTGGGCGCACGCATGGTCTATGACGGCAAGGGGCGCAACGAGACGACGGATACGGCAAAACTCCGTCACCGCTCCGAATTGTCCCTGCTCCACAGCAGCGTGAACATGGTGGAGGCGGGAATCCTCAAGCTCCTGCGACTCGCCGCCGAATGGACTGCCGCCAGCACCGCAGATAATGTTAAACTTGTTCTGCACCGCGACTTCGTGACAGCTCAAATGGATCCCGCCGTTCTGACCGCATTGATCAAGGCTTGGCAGTCGGGCGCGATTTCGCACGACACCCTCCTGATGAACCTCAAGAAAGGCGAAATGGTGGACGCCAATCGCGCTCTGGATGATGAGCGGGACATGATTGAACAAGACGGTGGCGATATTGGCCTGACCCTAATCAGGGGCGGCGCTGCATAAAATGACACTCACCGATCCCGACTATGGTGTGCATCATTCCCGAACGACGCCCGAAGAATTGTTGGTTTTTTCCATCCTGTCCCGTGCAATCCTCGACCTGTTCGGCAGTGTCGGACTGACGGCCAATGAGGACGAGGCGAAGACGGCAAAGCGAGACGCGCTCATATTCTTGACCCAAAAGAGCGGCGGATGGGCGAAACGGCGCAACGAGCTCTGCGAAGCTATCGGTGTTGACGGTGACGACATGCGTGCCCGTGTTGTGCGCGTCTTGGAAGGTGACACCATGGCCCTTGAAACCTATGAAACACGAGGCTCGTTGACCCAAGTTGCCGAGGCGCGTGCGCTTTGGGAATACGAGAAAAGCGCGACTGAACGAGCCCGCACGGCAACCATCGAAGCAAAGCTTTACCGCCGTAAAGAGAAACCCACACGCAAGCAGAATTCCTTCACCAAATACTCGGATGTGCGACCAATTGTTTTCAAACTTCTGGATAGGCCTCGTTCCTTTAAAGACTTGATCATTGCGACCAACGGCGACGTGTCGGACTTCACGATCCGCGAAGTCCTGCGTATCGGCATTCAAAAGGGCGAGGTGATCAAGCCGGAAAACGCTACCTATGTCCTCGCCTCAGTACCTCAAACTGCGGTTGCAGAGGTCACCGTATAGGCCTGAATATCATTTCATAGACAGTGGGTTAGGCTCATCTTGTCTCCTTGTGATGAAGACGGGAGCGGGTTGGGCATGATCCGCTCCCAATCACAAGGACTCAGAAATGGCAGATAATAACGATACCCAAGCCCAAGCTCTTGTTGCAGCACTGGCACCGCAGCTTGCAGCAGCGATCATCCCCCAACTCACCGAACAGGTTGAGACCCAGATCAAGGGCGTTGTCTCGAAGAACGACGAGCTTTTGGACAAAATAGCCAGCATGAAAAACGACGTGGAAATTGCGCAAAGCGGCAAAGCTCACGATGAACTCATGGCGAGCACGAAACGGCTTTTGGAGGCGGCGGATGGCGACATGAAGTCCCGCCTTGCTCCTGACGGGACGTTCAATTCGCGCAAGGCCGGTGACTCCATCAAAATCAAAAGGTCAGATGCGCTTGACGTTCGCGCATATCGGGAGGCGAAATCTCTGGCCGAGAAGGAGGGCGTACCGCTCGAGATCGTCGCCGATCAATGACACCCAAAAAACGCCCTCACAAAATGGCAATGCTCCCGACCGTGAAACGGGAGCATTACTCAAGGGAAATCTTGCTCGGGCGCATTTCGATGTTTCAAGCGGGCAAAGACCTCGACATGTCCGACACGTCAGTGGCGCGGTACATTTCGTCGATCCCAGAGGACGAGAAATTGCGATACTTGGCTGAGGCCATGCACGATGCCAAAGTCAAAACGGCGATGCAGCACGCAGCTATCGTCAACGAGTTTGGTGAGGACACTGACCACGATCTCAAATGGGTTTTGCGCGAGCTCAAGTCGCTACTAGAAGGTGCGAAGGGTGATGAGGATCGCATGATGCAACTCGGTGCGCTGAAAGAATTGCGCCAATCCCTGATGGCTTTGGCCGACCTGCATGGCAAATTAAACAAGAAAATGGACATCCATCTGAACCTGAACGAGAGCCCGCAATTCATCCAACTGCGTCAAATAATCCTGACGGTTCTTGCCCGACATCCCGAAGCGAAGACCGACTTCTTGGAGGAGATGAAAGTCCTAAACGTGATTGACGCGCCGACATGATTGAAGACCCACACCTACTTTCCTTCCTGCAAGGATTGACTGTCTCGCTTGACCCGGTCGAACGGTTTCGGCTCGCCATCGGCGAACCCGATCCTTGGCAACAGACTTTGCTCAAAACTGATCCGCGTTTAAACGAGGAGGACCGAATGGTCCTTGCGTTGTGCGGTCGGCAGTCGGGCAAGTCGACGTCGGCGGGTGGTCTTGGGTATGACGATTTCTCGGTCGGCAAGACTGTGATTTTGACGGCACCATCCCTGCGGCAATCAACTGAGTTATTCCGACGCATCTTGGAATTCAAAAACACCGACCCATTCTGCCCGCCAATCGTGCGGCAGACACAGACCGAATTGGAAGCGCACCCATCGCACGGCGGGCGGATCATAGTTGTGCCTGCAACCGATCAGGCGCGCGGGATGACCGCAGACACCATCATTGCCGACGAGGCGTGCTTTCTTGACGACAACGCACTGACCGCCTTCTTCCCGATGCGGAAGGAGACGGGTCGCATTTTCCTGCTGTCCACACCGAACCTGCGTCAGGGGTATTTCTATGAGACGTGGACGAGCAACAAACAGGTGAAGCGCATTACGGCGCGATCCATCGACATACCGCGCCGAGCATCGCAGGTCGCATTCGACAAGGCCACGATGTCTGACACCACATTCCGGCGTGAACACCTTTGCGAGTTCGTCGGTTCAGGCACACCGCTGATCTCTTGGGACACGCTCGAGAACGCATCCAACCAGAACGTCAAAGCATTGGAGCTCACATGACCGAGTATCAACATCTCCTAGATGGCCGCGTTGTGTTGCCCTCCAATGCGGACCCCGCCGCCGTTGGTATGACCGTCAACGGCTGGGTTCGTCACCATGTCGGCATGGACCTTGGGCGCAATGACCCCTCAGCCATTGTCGCTATTCGTGACGAATGTTTCCCGCAGTTCACAGGGCGCGGGTTTGAACAGGAATTGGGTGAGCGTCGTTGCACCGTCGTGTTTCAGGAGACGGTTCAGCTGTACTCTTACACTGACCTTGCTGACTTCCTCGTTCGTCGCCTCAGTCAAATCCCAAATTGGTCACTTGCCATTGACGCGTCGGGTCTCGGCGCGCCATTCTCATCGACATTGGACAATGCAGGCATTGAGCATTTTGCCGTCGTCATGACCGCTGGCACGAGCTTGTCACGCAAAGGCAAAGACGTGACATGCGCGAAAACACTCCTGCTCGAGAACATGGCCGTGGGACTCGAAACAGGCGTTCTCACTATCGCGCACGACCTCGACGGCAAACAAGACTTGCTCAATGAAATCGCCTCGTTCGAATTAGCGTCAACCTCCGCTGGCAATCTCGTTCTGCAAGGCGGGGGCAGGGGACACCACGCCGACCGCGCGATTGCAACAGCCTTGGCCTATCTCAGCGCAACCCATCTCGACACGTATCAGGGCGGTGAACATCGGCTGCTCGGCTGGGCGTGATGCCATAGAATCGCCAAACTTGCCTGCTAGTCAGCGGGCATGGCACAGAACAAAAACATACCTAGCAACAACCCACTGGTGAAGCGGCACAAGAAAGTCGCGAAGGAACTCGCGGAGCTCCTTCATGACTTGGGTTATGGTACGTTGTTTCCACCAAGCAAAGTCATGTCGGAAAAAGCTCAAATAAAATGGGGCACAAGAAAAACGCGCATCGTCCAGCAAGCGGTAGAATTCGGATTGAAAGTCCCGCAAAAGCTCGTCGATGAGGTGAACCCGCCCCCGGAGCCCAATCCACCCACACCACCTGAAGACACCAGCAAAGCACCGTTCTAACACACCCTCTCGTCGCGTTCGCTGCAATCGCCCGGGTCGATGTGCCTTAAGTTTGACGAGCGACCCGGTTTTTAGGCGATGCTGACGTGGGTCTCGGGATCTTTTGCCCGTTGACGGGCGAAACGTTGCCAGCCACGGTATAGCTCTCGATAACCCAACCACTAGTGATTTTTTAGTTCTGTTTGTGGTGCCCTTCGTGGGAAATCCAACGCCATATGCTGCTTCATATTTCCATTTTTGTGCTGTAGACTACAACCAGTAGTGACAGCCCATAACACACATCCCAGATGTCGACGCGAGCAGGACTTTATGAACTTCAAAGAAAACGAAACTGCACAGAAGTTGGCAGGTGCCTACTACACTCCCAAGAATATTGCTGCGTTTCTGGCTAACTGGGTTGCAGATATTCAGCCAAACAAAGTCCTTGAACCAAGTTGTGGAGACGGAGCGTTCATGGAAGCGTTGTCATCGCTTTGCTCGATGTCTTCTAGCACTAAAGTTTCCGCAATCGATATTGATCCGGTGGCTTTGGCGTCAGTCAGAGAAAAATCTTCGCGTGGCCAATTTGGACAACTCAAAGTCGAATGTGTGCAGCAGGATTTTTTGACGTTCTCTCAAGGTGCAATCGAAACGGGTACCCGATTTGACGCCGTCATGGGAAACCCACCGTTTATTCGATACCAGTATCTTGATGCCGAGCATCAGGCTGCGACCGAAGAGATCTTTCGAGACGCAGGACTGAAATTTACGAAACACACTAATGCTTGGGTGCCCTTCGTGGTGCAAAGCATCCGATTGCTGCGCAGTGGCGGGCGCCTCGGCATGGTAATTCCTTCTGAATTAATGCACGTGATCCATGCCGGTTCTCTCCGTTCATTCCTCAGAAAGGAATGTGAAAATGTAGCGGTGGTTCACTTAGAAGAACTTTTTTCCAGCGAAGTACTCCAAGGCGTTGTTCTGCTACTTGCTACAAAAGCTGGAAAAAGTGACATGAAGTGCGCGGATATTGCATTTCCTAGTGCGAAGAGCGGCGATCTCGTAAACGGATGTGCATCAGCTTTCCAAAACAATCTCCCATATATTTCATCCATTGATCTGGGCGAAAAGTGGATGGAAGGTTTGCTTACTCCAGACGAATTAAAAGTATATTCCAAGGCTCAGAAATTGAGTCAAGTATTCCGCTTTACAGAATTAGCGAAGGCCGAGGTAGGGATTGTCACTGGTGCAAATAAGTTCTTTCTGGTGCCTGATGCGACAGTCACGGAATATGGGCTCCATGAATTTTCAAAACCTATGTTTGGCAGGAGTTCGCATGTAAAAGGAGTGGTGATAGCGAAAGAGAATTTGGTTGAAAACGCTCGGGCTGGTCTACCAACAAACTTCCTCCATTTCCCAAAAATTTCAAAAGACCAATTTCCGCTCAATGTCAGGCGGTATATTGAATCCGGCGAAAAAGATGAACTGCACAAGCGCTTTAAATGCCGAATTCGTGAACCGTGGTATGTGGTACCTTCGGTTTGGGCCGCTGAGGTAGCAATGCTAAAGCGCGCGCACGACACGCCTCGAATAATTCTGAATGACGCGCGGGCGTATACAACCGACACAGCCTACAGGATCACGATCAAAGACCCGAAAGTCGTGTCCGCCCAATGCTTAGTTGCGAGCTTTGTGAATTCACTCACTGCGTTGTCGGCAGAATTAGAAGGTCGCCACTACGGAGGCGGCGTCATTGAACTTGTTCCGTCAGAAATCAAGAGGTTAGTCATTCCTGTATCCACAAATTCCTTGGATACCTTGTCAGAACTGGACGGAATGTACCGTAAAGGTATCAAAGCGACCGAAATAATGAGACAACGTGATGCCATCATCTTGTCCGAAGTTGGCCTGACACAAGAAGAGCAGGATACACTTCACATTGCATGGAAACGCTTAAAAAACCGTCGTCAGAGAAACTAGAAATCAATCAATCTCAATAATGAATGCTCCGCCAGCAATGGCTGGGTTGAATAACCTTAATGTTCCGCCAATTAATCCCGGACGTGAAATTACCGGCTTCGCGTCTTCCCAATGCAAACCAGTGGTATAGTTCCCTTGCCCGGCTTCCCATGCAGGCTTGTGGCTGAGACGCAATTCAAAATCACCTGCGTACACTCCTTGAACCACCAAGGCGAACGTAGCGGAGGCTGTTTCTTTCCCAGGATCAACGGGATCAACGCTCCAAGGCAAATTGCTAAAAACCTTATTCCGAAAGTAAGTGGTTTGATCGATCCGAGCTCCATTGACTTCAAAACGAGCCTGCGTCAGGCGCAATACACCTGATCCGTGACCTACATTGAGTAATTGCAGGTCACCTCTCGGAATATTTGGTTTCTCCCAAACTAGATTACCATAGTGAGGCACAGCTTTGGTTGCTCCCACACCTGCGATAGGCGGTGGAGCAATGACATGTTTCTTCCTGCGAATTTTGAGCTTGGCTGGCCGAACTGACGGCAGATTGATCTTGGGTTTCGGCGAAATTTTACCTTTGTGTTTAGCAACTCCAACAACAGTTTGTGTGGTTTGGTCTCTTTCGTCTTCCAAATGGCCGTTGCCCATAAGCTCAACAATTTGTCGGGCACTCGAAATTTTGAAACAATTCATCGGGAAGCTAACTGGTAAATCGTCAAATTGGTCCAAAAGTGTTGAATGGAAAAGCGCGTCATCATGATTATTCAAATCGAGTTCCAAACGTGCGCCGATCTCGATATTGTTGTGTAGGCCAGCATGTGTAAGATTGGCGCTACCGACTATTGCAAGAGCAGAATCCGGGCCAGAGGCGACAAAGGCCTTAGGATGAAACAATCGGTATTTTGTTGCGGTATCTACCGCGTAAACTTCCGCTCCTGCCTTTAGCAACTGAGAGATTCCTTGGGCGGTTGTAGAGCCATTCCGAATGCCGATAAAGAATCTCGTACAATGGGCAACGGGCAACAAACTTGCAGAGAATGCAAGGACACCTGATGAGTTCAAAAATGCAGACGAAAGCGTAAAACGATTTGCCCAAGGACTACTGAGCAATTTATTAACATGAATTGCATGGACGTCAGCAGCTGTAAGCGGCTGAAAAATCGATGATACCTTGGCCATGAAAATACCTTTCCAAAATTTTTGGAACGGTAACCGATGGTAAGATGGCCTTCCAGTTGAATCCTCCTGATATCTGTCGTCCAACGCATCGAGTTCTTCGGGCTGCCTCACGCCCAAAACTCTCGAGAGGCTCAATTGATCATGATTTTGGGGATCACATGTCGCTCCATCGGAACAGGCGTCCAAAAGGCTATACCGCGAAGGACGCAAACTTCCAGAACGCAATGAGTTGGAGCCAAGTGGTGATGTTGACGCGAAACCGAATGCTTGCAGGAGGCCGAGTGAACGTTTAAGTTGTTTATCGAGTTCCCAAGCCTGAGATGTGGGCTCGATGCCCGCTACCTGCTCCAATGTTACGCCCTTCTACACTCCGTTCAATCGCTCTATGTCGAGCAAAGTATTGCGGAAGTGAAACTTTTGATTCATGTTGGCAGCTATGCGTTAGTATCGAACCAAATAGGTAGCCGAGTTTGCCAGATCAGACTATAAGTACGTATTACCCGAAGAATTTCGTGGACAACCCAAAGTGTCCTCTTGATGATTTTTTTGGCGATCTACTGGAAGCTGCTGGCAAAGTGGGTGAGTTTGAGCGGTTGATGAGGCCGGCCAGTCTTACAGAACTCTCTGATGTGTCAGCAGGTAGCCTTTTGAAATACATGAACGCGGCTACTGACGGCCTCCGGATTGCCCAAGTCGCGCACGAAATGTTGCCGATCCTTTGGGTCTTGGATGGCCAAGGACGAATTCACCTGGCTCTCGAGGAGGTTTATGAAGATACGGTTGGTGGGAGAAAATTTCCATTGGCCAGAGGCATTCAAGTGCCAACCGGCTATTATAAACTGGGGCATCCGTCCCTAATCGAATGTGAAACCAAAAAAGCCCGAATTGGCGGCGAAATACTATATGACCCGGACCCAGAGTATGGTGTTGACGGTTGGGTTATTACCAACAGTTCAGGCCGATTTGGATATGGCTCGCACCGAGTTGAAAAACACCTGCAGAATGTGGCAGACGCATTTTCCGCCTACGGGATCACCGTTGATGTATATTACATTCCATCTGTGTCATGATGAGTGAGGCTATTATGGAATATGACCTAATGACATTGCGGCCGTCCCAAGAGCGTCGGCTGCTATCAACTCTGGATTCCGATATAGGCCGCGACTTATTTCTATCCAAACTCCAAAAATATCTCTCGCCTAACTTTACGGGAGGCGAAGGTGAGAAAGACCAAATAACGTCTTTGGCCACTCGGCTGTCGGCGTTGGACGTTTGGTCCAAAATAACTCTGGATCAACTGACTTTGGTGGCTAACACCAGTAATTTTTTACGCCTGGAGCCATTTGTTGAAGGCTTGCCCGAAAAATTTGCGACGGTATTTGAATCAGATGACTGGACGCCGAGAACGCGTGTTTATACGGGAGGAGGAACACGTGTGTACGCAGGAGGTAAGCGCGATCAATTGATCGAAAAATATGCCAAAGACTTGAGGAGAAAAGTTGGTTTCGAGCCAGATATAGACCTTCTTAAAAGGGTGACAATCGCTTGCGGCCCTAGCATCTATAATAGAAGATTAGCAACTATCACAACAAACATATCCACAGATCTCGAGAAAGTAAAAAACCAATTCTTGATCAAGTCGTTGGGATTGCCAGACAATCCGAATTTAATGACTACGATCCACTCGGTCATCGACCAGCATGGGCGATCAGATAAACACATTGATAGAGCGGTTTTGTATTACTTATTGGTCCGTCAATTTTCTAAAGACAAACAGACACTGCAGTGGCTAGATAAACACTCCAATAAAAGCAAAACGGCGAGGAGCTGGCTAGTTCGCTCATAGGCAGTTGAGGTGCACGGTTCGGTTGAGCTAACCAAAAAATTGCAATTTTATGTTGCCCAATCAACCGAAAACTTGCCTTTTTCGGACATGAATGTGTGTTCAGGAAGTTGCTACCTTACCGTTAAGCCAAGCGTGATGTACCGTTTGCAAGATCGATTTTTTGAGACAACCTCGAGAAAACAATACTCTAAGCGAACCTTGTGACATCCTTGTAACGCGATTTGATGCCTGCGATTTATACTTAGTTTTCAACCCGGTTACATTCTCCCCCAAGGCATTTGTAATCAGTAGGTCCGCGGTTCGAGTCCGTGTGGGGGCACCATTTTTTCTATTTCAGTTTCAATCGCTTGGTCGAAAGTTCATGCTGCGTCCTCTCTGGATTTGCGGCCCTATTTCTGCTGTAGGGGACAAATGGGGGACTTTGAGATGGTTCTCGCGAGTTATCCCTGCTTTTCATTGATAGGTTGCTCGATCAAGAATGGGCGCGATTTTATTCTTGGGTCTAAGAATAAAACTGCGGGCCAAAAAGAGGTTATCAAGGGCGGTGTGGTCGATTGGTGGGTTGATCAGCTATCAATCTATTCAGGGACCATGGGCACATGACTATAAGTGAACAAAAGCAGAAAGAACTGATAGCAGAAATTCTTAAGCGTGCTCTCGGCAACCTTTCCGATTGGCATCCTGCCGAACTTATGCCGGGGGTCGGCCCCCAATATCCTCAAGTGCACTTTGACTTTGAGAAACGACTAAAATCATACTGCGTCAAGGTCAGCTCTATGTTGGAAAACAAACCTATTGATGAGCTTCGAGCCGTTTATCTAAAAAACGGTGAGAGCATCCTTAACCCCCTGACCAGTCCTCAGAGCTTGCATTTTGAGCTTTACTATAACCTGGAACAGCTCAAAAAGTGCCGCCCACCTTGGTTCGGTTCAGGTTGGAGTGAGAGAAATCACCTTTTTGATATCGAATATTGGATGGCAGCACATGTCGTAACAATTAATGAAGCCGCTCTGCTATTGGTTGGTGTTGACCCAAGGAAAACGGATTATGACGCCCTCTTTGGGGCGTACGGAATAGACAATAGAATCGATGAAATTCTTCAATTCCTGGAAGACCGTTTTGAGCTTCTTGTACGAAACTTTGGGGATCCAGAAGACGGCCCGATTTCGATCAAGCTCGCTGACCTTTGTGCGTGGGTCCGTGATAAAAACTTGAGCGTTTCTGACCAATTGAGCGAGGTCATCAAGCGCCGTTTGACAGGCATTCCTAATGAAAAATCTAAGCAAGTAAAAAACACTGACGACAAGCCGTTGCACGGGAACACTCGAGCACTGTTTCAGAAAGTTTTGCTTGTGGTCGCGATTGATCATTATGGCCTCAAGACCCCTAAGGATGCAGCTAAAGCTGCCAAAGCCATTGTTGAGGCTGGTGACTTTGTTGGTTTCAGCATTGATGCCCAAAACCTAACTAAGCTCATCCGTGCGGGATTTTCGCAACTCGACGATGATGTAAAAGCGGAAATGTTGAGAATATACGATCAAAATTAGTATTATCTTTTGCTTTCAAAAGCTTATTTTATTTTTTTCGATCATACCAAAAGAAACCGGACTGCAATGATCTTGGTTCCATCACAATAGATGGAGATTGATCATGAAACACGTAAATGGCTTTCCGAGCGCAGGTTTTGTCCGGCTGTCCCAAATTCTCGCACCTAACGGGCCAATCCCCGTGTCCAAATCTACATGGTGGCAGGGCGTCAAAGACGGTCGTTTTCCGCAATCGTACAAGCTAGGTCCTCGAACGACGGTGTGGAAAGTTGAGGACATCCGTGCGCTGTATGATTTTGAAATATGAACGCGCCGCGATTAAAGACCGATGTTCGCAGAAATCGCTTGGTGAGCTGGCGAAAGACGCAAAAGTGGCTAATTGAAATCGCCTCTTGGTCGCTGCCAGCAGCCCAACGAAACCTTGGCCCCAAAAAGATGCCATTTTCCAATTTTCGGTGCAGCTAAATGAGCCGCAACTACAAAAACGTCAGGCCGAAAAAACATCATGTTTATACGGTAATTGAGCTCATGGAATTATTCGGTATTTGCCGGAATACGGTATCAAATTTCGTCAAGGAGGGGCTGAAGCCATCAGATTCCGAAACCCCGCAAGTCTTTAATGGCAAAGAAGTTGGCCGGTTCATTTCCTCTCGACTATTAACTACCAGTTCAAAGCTTCGCGTAGGCCAATTTAAGTGTTTTTCTTGCAAAGGAAGAGTTTTCCCTGTCCCCAGCTCGGTATGTAAGCAAGATGAGACCCAGTCAGGAGTTGCCCTGTCAGGCACGTGCCCTGACTGCGAAAGGAAAGTTTATAAACGCCTAAATCAAGAAGACACCGCACGAATTTTGGCCTGCGCCGATACCAATACGACCTTGGCATCGTTAGACGAAGATAATGCAAAGGCCTTAGGTGGTATTGGGAATGACGGATCGCCTTTGTATTGCCAAAATGACCGCATCATCTCAGCATGGCTTCAGTACGCTGGCCGATATGATGCAAAGACCGTCAACGCACACCTTTCAGCAATACGAGACTTTGAGGCTTTCTTAGTGGGAAAGGAGTTTTCCCGTTTGACTATATCCGACGCGTCAGATTATCGCGAACATCTCAAGTCACAGGCACAGGATGGTCGATTGAGCGCTTCTACTGTTAGGCACCGTGCGTCACATGTCAAATCTTTCGGCAACTGGCTGTTGTCCCAAAAGGGTTGCAGTCGTTTGGACCGCACTCTGCCGAACTACTTCGAACTCCCTAAAAAATTCAAGGCAACTGTAAGTACAGATGAAGGCGAGGCAGTGCCGAGCTTAGAAGACGCGACGATAATGGTAGAGTCGATGCCGCATGGCTCGCGAAAAGAGCGCCGTGATCGTGCAATGCTTGCCATAGCATTTTTGGGGGCGTTGAGAGCTGACACCGTAACCTCTCTACGGATCAAGCACTTCTTACCTGAAACAGGAGAAATCGTCCAAGATGCCGGTGTTTCGAGGACCAAAAACGGGAAGAGCCTGCGAATTAAATTCTTTCCATTTCCTCCTATTTTTCTGCAAACCGGGGTAGAATGGAAGAATGAGTTGACTGGTCTTGGGTATCTTGAGGACGACGCGCTGTTTCCCGATCAAAGACACCTTGCTGCACCGGTTCGTCCATTTAACCTTGCGAGCATAACTGTGATGAAATCCATACATGCCGTTTCCAAATCGTTTAAGTTAGCCGGTGATTTTATTGATATGCGTTTATCGCCACATTTCGCGAAATACTGCGTTGGTCAACTAAGCTGGATGCATTGTAGAACGCTAGAGCAGCAGAAGGCTTGGTCACTAAATATGGGGCATGACGACCTAGCCGTGACGCAAAAGTACTATAGTAAAATTCCGGCACTTAGGATTTCTGAGATTTTCGATGCTTTTGGGCAGGCTGACGAAGCGAGTAGCGAGGATGCAGAACTCTTGCTGCTTTACCACGAACATGAGTTGACCAAGGGTTCCCCAGATTTCGAACGAGCCACGCGATTGCTGGAAGCACGTCGCAAAAAGAAGGAACTTCAGCAGCCACTTAGAGAAATGGCGTTAAAACAAAGACTGCTGAAACATAAATCTAATTCTGTAATCGAAGACTTTTGACTGACGCTGACCTGCGCCCCAAGTTCCCTCCAGCTTGCGCGGAGTTCTTGGCGTTAAATCTTTGACCTCACGTGGCCATCTTGTCCATCATCTTTCTCTGCAAGAATTCCATTGGAGTCATGGTTGCCAAAGCTGAGTGGGGCCTGCACTAGTTGTAATTCTCTTGCCATTTTTTCAGTGTTTTGCTGGCATCGCGCTATGTGCCAACCAATATCTCATTTATGCATTCGTCCCTCAGCTTGCCGTTGAAGCTTTCGATGCAGCCTGGTCTTGCCCAGCTTACGCACCGTCAATTCGCGTTGAAGGCGAGCGGTTCAGGTTTTGCGCGATTGAACGAAGCGATTGCTTGGTGACAAGCCCGCGAGAAATCTCTTCCCGTTAACTACGCCTATCACGGCACGATCCTTGACCAACCCGCGGATGATAGCTGCCAAGGTATTTTCAAATTGCGTTACGGTGGCAACAACAACGAAGAAATCACAACAGCTCGCTTTATGGGGTACGGGTTTCAAGACAATGTACGGATGCGTCATAGTCGGATCGTTGAATACGCCGTTTCGCAGGCTTATCGCAATTGGTCATTCTGAAAGCTAAGCGTTTATTGTGGTACGACTTTTTATCAGCGGACATCAATCTCAGACTACCCAAGGGCAGCTTTGTTCCGCGAACTGTGAATTCACCTTTCATCTGATTTTGCAGTTGCGGCGAAGGTCCGGTCTGATGGGCCGCACCGCAGCATAGCATAGATGTCGCGAACGGCAGCTAAGGGCCGTTCGTACGCGGCTCAATGTTTGAAAGGAATGACGTTCGATCCGCCGTTGACGAATGCCACAGCGCCTTCTTTACGAATAGTTGTTGCTGCTTCCTCAAGCGCAGCCTGATCGTCTTCGAATAAATCGTCCCAGACAATCGAAGTTCCGTCCTCTGTGACAACTTCCAGCGACCAGCCATCCCCGCCTTCGAATTTGTAAATGTCCACCTTAAAGGAGACGCCGTCTTCAATGATGCGTTGCGACGCACCCGAAATGATCAAGTTTGGTTCTCGTTCCATCAATACCCTCATGACTACTCAAGGCATAGTAGTGCGCCCCTTTGCAATTGCCAATGTCCGCAATGCGGAAGCTGCACTGCGGCGTTGGGCAATCAGGCGAACGGCGGCTTTGGGCCGTTCGCGTCGATCTACAATGTGGGCGGGAACCGGACTTTCGCTGCGCCCGCAAACTAAATTGGGCAACTTGAATAAAGCGGACACCCGGGGCTGCGACCCAGTTTTTTTCGATGTGCAAACGCAGCGAAGGTCGGCAGTGAGCCCTTTGTGGTTCGTCATTTCAGGGTTCTTTTCAACTTGAAAACATGACAAAGACAGCAAGACTGAGCATCGCCAACGTAACTGGGGCCCATAGTTTCCGCTCTGGCGCAGATGGGGTTATCAAGTTCATGATGACCGAGACGACGGTAATTCCCAATGTGAGCCAACCCAACCAGATAGGCCAGTTTGGCCAAGACCCTGCGGCCGAATGAATCGACAAACCCATAAAGATCATAAGTATGATTGAGAAACCCGCACCAACGCGGTTTCGCGTAGGGAGTTTTTTAGGGTGGTAGCCACCTTGGGTAAGCCTTCCCCAAGGTGCACCTGCAATAATGCAGACCTGAAATCCAACTATGCCTAGGCAAATAGCAAGATAGATTATGGCTGATATTTGGTTCAATGTTTCTCTTTCGAATTGGCTTAACAGCCGTGTGAACTCGATCATCTACTTGTGGCGCGAGGTTTGTGTCAACGGCAACTAAGTCCCGCATACCCGACCTCGGTTCATTTTGCAGCTAAAGTCCGAAAAGAGCCCTTCTCTATAGTTGCTGCATGAAACACCAAAGTCGGCTTTGATGGCCTGGCGCACCAAAATTTCTACAAAGACTTATCTGAATGTTCAGGTAAAAGAGGCCGAGGGTTATCGCGAGCTGAGTGTGAACAATCGCGTCGAGGTCGCCAGAAAATTGGCCGTCGTCTCCCTCCCCCAACTGAGGGGGTATGCAATATGCTGTTTTACAATTACTGTTCCCAACACCAACTTTCATGTGATTTAATTTTAAATTATAATACCTTTCAGGAGAGAAAAATGGATTTTCCCAGTATTTGAGGTTGATGGAACGTTTACATTTTGAAGCTGCCACTTCAAATTTTCATCCAAATCTATTGCGACGTTTTGGCGGAAGGTTAGCCTTGGCAGGAAATGACATGCCACGCGTTCAAGTCAAACAAGATGCATTTCTCTATTTCGATATGGCTCGACATCCTCAGGAACAATGGAATGTGGCGCGAAATTTATGGGCGCTCCACCGGGATGCCATGCTGCAATCCATCAGAGGAGGTAAAACTCCGGGCCGCGCTGTTTACGACTATATGCGCCGACACAATACTAACCCCCATTTACCTAACCAGCTCCCACAGGCGTTGGCCCGTGTAAGAGGTCCTGACGGCAACCCAACAAGTGCGTGGAAAGCCCCAACCTTGCAGCAATTCGCCCGCACCCAACGCGGCAACCAAGTCATGACAGATACTTTTGGCGCTGTGACAACCCTGATTGCGCTCGCGGTGACGGCCGATGATTGGACACAAGCCACTCCAGAAGAATGGGATAGCGCGCTCAATGCAGGTGCCGTCGCCCAATTGGCTGGTCAGGTCGTGAGCAATTTTCAGGATGGTCGTGCCGCTGCAGGCGCAATGAACATTGTGCGTTAGGGACGGGGTGAATCTATTGGATCAATCGACCTTTTTTAGCTGGAGCGTCAAGATCAGTTCCGACAACCGAAGGAACAAGACAGAGGGTGTCCGCAATCCTAATGGATTTTTTTGCGGCGGTGAGAACTTTCGGCGGAAGAGCGGTCATTGGCGCAAGCGCAACGAAATGGTGCTTTGTCCGCTTAGCAGAACTTAGAGCCTTAATAATGCTGCGACAACGCATCAATGTCCGCTTCGGTGGACTGCGCCGCAGCATTTGAGATTGTCGTGAAGGTCGGCTTCGGGCCGATAGAAACTCAAACTTGTTGCTACAATTGCAGTTGCACGCCACAATCGGCACCGCAGCTTGGAGAGCGAAATAAAGAATGCGATAACCGCAACGTAGGCAATCACATAAGGCACAACCGAGTGCCTCAAACAGACAATTAGTGAACGACCGCAGTAAAACCCAAGCCATTACGGCATCGGATTGCTGCACATTGAAAGGGCAGACGATGGCCAAAGGTAAAAACAGCAAAAAAGAGACCAAAAAACCCAAAAAAGAGAAGCAGAAAGTCTCTGCAACTGCGGGTTCCCAGAACGGGAAACCTGCAATATCAATCACAGGTAAAAAGTGACGTAAGGCGATAAAAATGGCGACCAAATCGCTGGAGTGGTAAAATCACAACGGAAGCGATGGTCGCCGAAAGACTATAGGAGTTGAATTGAAATGATGCGCGATGCACCAATGGCCGCAATGCGAAAGCTGCGCCGCAGCATCTGCGAGGCTGAGGGACGGAAGCGGACTCATTTTTCAAGTGCGGCATTGGAACTAAGTGCGGAAACCGGACTTTTGCTGCGGAATGCACGAAGGTCTGCTATGTGGATAAATGAACCTTTATGAGGCCTGCGCCAATTATTGCTTTCAGGAGATCGACAAAAACGGCCGATTCCCCCCAACCCCAATTTAATTCAATTGCTCTGGTCGACAGAGCTTAGCGTTTTGGACACCGCACTGAGGAGTTCTTGTCGGCTTACGGGTTTCATTAGGCGGATATCAGACGGCTTAAGCCCGTTGCCGTGCACCGTCGCCTCAGAGGCATAGCCTGACAAGAAGATACAGGGTAAATTGGGATCAATCAATCGAATGGCTTTAGCCAATGCAGGACCTTGAAGGCTCCCTGGCATCACGATGTCTGTCAAAAGAAGGTCAAACCGAAGGTCAGTATTGAAAATTTCTAAAGCTTCGTCGCCTGTGGCTGCGGTTGTGACTGAGTAACCCGCATTCGCCAAAATGCGTTTCAGAATGAGCAGAACTTCTTCTTCATCCTCTGCAAGGAGAATTTCAACTCGCTCGCTGGGAATATGAAACTGCTTGTGCGGCTCTCTTTTGGGGGGAACTAAAGCCTGAGTTGTAGCCTTAAAGTAAAGTTTGAATGTTGTCCCGACACCAACTTCTGAATAAATGCGGATAGCACCTCCGGATTGTTTTATAAAACCGTGTACCATCGAAAGCCCTAAGCCAGATCCACGGCCAACGCCTTTGTCGGTGAAGAAAGGCTCAAAAACATGTTCTAGCTTTTCGGCAGGGATGCCGTGGCCGGTATCGCTAATTGCCAACATGACATAACGACCCGGTTCAATATCCTCACCCCGCTCTAACATATATTCTTCGCCAATCCGCATGTTTGCGGTTTCGATTGTCACCTTGCCGCCTTCAGGCATCGCATCTCGGGCATTTAAGAGGATGTTGATAATCGAGGTCTCTATAGATGTTTCATCAACTTCAACATCCCATAGTCCGGCCTGCAACGACGTCTCGATGTTTATCGTTTTGGGCAAGACGCGGGCGCACCAGGACATCGTGTTTTGCACGTTGTGATTCAGATTAAGTCGCGTTGGCTTCAGATGTGCGCGGCGCGAAAAACTAAGCAGGTTTTTGGTCAGGCCCGCGCCACGGTTGGTCGCATCAATAGCTGTCTCGATGCGGGCTTTCCAATCGTCTTTGCGACCTGTTTCAAGGCACAACTCCAGATTTCCAAGGATGATGGCAAGTAGGTTGTTGAAATCATGCGCCACACCGCCGGTTAAAGTGCCAACGGCTTCGATCCGCTGCGACTGGCGCAGGCGCATTTCGGCCAGGCGCAGCTCGGTCACGTCAATACTTGTGCCGATATTTGCGAGTACTTTGCCGTTTCCATCAACAACGGGCTCTACTATTTCGGAGATATACCTAATCCCATGATCCGGATGCATAGCGCGGTATTCATAAACTTGGTCTTCACCGTCATTCAATCGAGCGATTGCGCTTACGATAATATGGAGATCATCCGCATGTATATGGCTAAGATCTGGGCTGTGCCCCGAAGTTTTGGTGATATATTCGTCCGGCATCAAACCAAAGTGTGCGGCGTATTGTTCTGAGCAGAACGTACAAGTTCCAGTTGATTTTTCGTAAGAAAAGAGGCCGATGCGCGCAATGCGGATTGCTGTTTTTAGCCGCGCTTCACTTTCAGCCACAATGGTGACCTGTTTGTTCTTTTCCTCGGTCTGTTCGTTCAGGGAAGTTTCAAGGGTCTTCTCTCTGTCACGCAGCGCTTGCATGCCTGTATCGCGTTGTTCTCGTAGGCGCCCAAGTAAAGTGCCCAGAAGCGTGAATAACACCGACCCAAGGGCAACTTGCAGCAAACTCCCTGTCAAAGTGGCAGGTCCAAATCCAACGAGGTATGAATTAAAGACAAAAAGGGACGCAATCAGTCCGGAAATCAACCCAGAACGTTGTCCGCCCATCGATCCAGCAATCACCACGCAGACTACGATGATGAGAAACGGAATAGGAATTGCCATTCCTGTGCGAAAGGAAACCTCGACCGCAAGCACGGCAAGAACTGTGGGCAAAACCCATGCCAACTTAATCATTTATGGCTCACTCGCAGCAAACTGGATCATCACAGCCATTATCTTAACCTCAACGTTGAACGTAACCGGAAGAATATTCTATGTTTGGAACGGCGTCTCGACAATTACGAGAGCTCGTTCGAGCAATCTGTAGCATTCCAGCTTGAATAGCAATTAGACGGTTTGGCGTCTAATTTTTCTGAAGGCTGTAGATGTCTAATCCAAGCCACTTAATTTACACCAAAACCCTTCGTAATACTGCGTGCGACTTTTTCAAGTTCTTGGCTCTGGTCACGAAAGCCAACGTTCAATCACTCCGCAGCATCTAAGAATATGGGCTCGTAGTGGTGCTTCGTCGCGCAAGGCGGCAAGGTCGGCATTGATGGGTGAGGCTTTGCCGTCATTTACTGCAACTGCAGAGGTTTACTTAGTGATCCTCCAACTATGAGATCAACAACTCCCTTTTTCAGCGCCCGTCGAATATAATCGTGACGAGGGGAAATTCCCACCATTGACAGTCCGGTTTTTTCCGAGTGCTTTTGCTCGATATAGGGCCGCGTCCGCTTGCTTCAACAAGTCAAGATATGAGGGGCCGAAGTGCCCAATTCGGGTTGCAATCCCAATGCTAACGGTAATGGAACGCAGTTGATTTGCATCATTGGCAATTTGATCGTGTATGCGTTGAGCAAATGAAAATGCTCCCTCGCTGTCGGTACCATTTAGCGTAAAAATGAACTCTTCGCCACCGAAGCGCGCTGCTGTTTCTGTTTCTCGGCAAGCCTTTGAAAGGCATAAACCCAAGGCTTGCAACACATTGTCGCCGTGGCTGTGACCGTAGGTGTCATTAATCCTTTTGAAGTCGTCTATATCAAGGATCAGAAGCGACAATGAATCACCACTTCGCTCGCAGGCGGCGAATTGGTGTTCAATTTCTAGATTGAAAGCCCGACGATTCATGAGGCTGGTTAGCTCATCTATTGTGGCCATTTCTGCAAGGCGGATCGATTGCTCCTCCAGCGTGCTTCTGGCTTGAACCAACTCGTGATATAGTTTGTCTCTGTTGACGGCCAAAAAGAACCCCCAGATGATTGTTCCATCCTTGCGGGTCTTAGCATTTGCAATCACTGGTAGACGAGCGCCGTCCTTGCTTAAGAATGTCAGTTGTATTTCAAGGCATTCGCCACTTTCGAGAAGCATCGGGTAAACATAGCTCTCGCAGAAAAGCCGAGAAGCAGGCGACATAATGGTGGTAGAAGCCTGGCCGACAACTTGCTCGACAGGCCATCCCAACTCATCGGTGATATACCGATTTGAAAAAATGATTCTGCGATGATTGTTTGAGACAATACACCCAAAAGGCAGATCATCCAGTTCGACACTTGTCAGGTCCGTCATCAGGTCGAAACTCTAAGAAATTCCGTCACATTCTGACCGACTTCTTTTGGGTGAGTCATGTGCAGGCAATGGCCTTCGGCCTCAATGACCTTCAGTGTCGCCTTGGGAATTTCCTTTTTAACGAACTCGCCGATTGAAGTTCCCGCGAGCGCATCAACACTACTTTGGAGGATAAGAACTGGGTGCATCGCTTCAGGTAGCAGGTGCCTTAGGTCCGAAAAGAACGTCGCCTTGGCAAACGTTTTGGCGATGACAGGGTCTGTTGAGCAAAAGCTGTCCGAAAGCTCTCCGACTAATTCCGACCCCTTGTCCGCACCCATAACTAGGGGAGCGAGGTAGTTCGCCCAACCGATGTAATTTTTGTCCATTAGGTCGATAAGCTCTTCCAAGTCGGCGCGATCAAATCCTCCAAAATAGTCAGGCGGGAGGTTCAAGAAACACGGTGACGGGCATACCATAACAAGGTTTTTGAAGTATTCCGGAGACTGTAGGGACGCAATCAATCCGATCATTGAGCTAACTGAATGACCGATGAGTGTCGCTTTTTTGAGATCCAAGGCATCACAGATATCTGTCACATCTTCGGCGTAGCCTTCCAAAGCGCTATATTTCTTTGCATTAAATGCCGATATATCTGATTTTCCGTTCCCCACATAGTCAAACAGAACTATTCGGAAATGTTTAGAGAGTTCCGGTGTTAGAAAACGCCACATAGTCTGGTCGCAACCGAAGCCATGCGCCATGAGAAGCGTGTGCTCTCCCGATCCAATCACAGTGACATTGTTGCGCAGTAATACGTCGCCTTTTGTCATTCCCAATTGCGGCACCCCGTTGATTTGATGTACAAGCCCAACCCCAGCGGATGTCAAAGTTTGAATAACAAACCACATTTAAACCAAAAGAAGCCTGCTATTACGCAGATCGTTAATATTAAAATAAAGTTAACAACTCCTAAACGAGCATCTCGCCGATAAACGTTTAGGACTCAGGCCTGCCATTCGTTTCGCAAGGTGCCAAGGTCAGCTTTGGGCCGTTCACGGCAACCATGGGCGAGAGTAATGTGGTCAATTTCTGCACCATGCACATTTTGACAATAAGGGCGGAGAGCCGACCTTCGCTGCAAGTGCGAAATCGAAAGGGCAGTGCGAAGAAAGCGGACGCTCAGGGCATCAGCCAGTTTTTTTCAGTTGTGCAAACGCAGGTAATGGCGGCTCCGAGCCCAAACTACCGGATACTGGAATATGCACCTAGGTCTGGTTACACCGTGATCATTCGTAGTCCGAGCAAATCGCGGGCTTGTCGCCATGTTGCGACCGGGCGCTCATACTTTTCACAAAGATCAATCGCTCGTTGGACAAGCGCAGCGTTGGATGGCGCGAGGCGCTCGCGGTCCAGCCGCACATTATCTTCAAGCCCAGTCCGTGTATGGCCTCCCTTGGAGATCGCCCATTCATTGATGGTCAACTGTGCCGGACCGATGCCTGCAGCGCACCATTGCGCGTCGGGTGCGAGGCGTTTGAGGGTTTTGATGTAAAAATCGAAAATTGGCTCATCAGCTGGCATGGAGTTCTGCACTCCCATGACGAACTGAACGTACAATGGCCCTCGAAGCCGCCCATCAGCCGCCATGCGGGTGGCCTGAACGATATGTCCAAGGTCAAATGCTTCTATTTCCGGCTTCACGTCGTGCAAGAGCATCTCGGACGCCAGCCAATCAACCAGATCGGGGCTGTTTTCATAGACCCGAGTGGGGAAGTTGTTTGACCCGACAGACAGGGACGCCATGTCGGGTGAAAGCGACAGCATCCCACCACGATCACGCCCCGCACCGGAACGCCCGCCAGTCGACAGTTGAACAATCATGCCTGGGCAATGACGCTCAAGCCCTTCTTTGAGCCGCGCAAATCGCTCTGGGTCAGACGTCGGTTTGCCCTCATCGTCACGCACATGGCAATGTGCGATTGTCGCCCCCGCCTCGAATGCTTGGTGTGTGCTTTCTATCTGTTCTTCGATCGAAATGGGCACAGCCGGATTGTTGTCTTTGTTGGGTAAGGACCCAGTGATAGCAACACAGATAATGCAAGGATTGGTCATATAAGCCTCTGATCTCTTAAACTCAGCACGCTGACGAAGAATGCTGTCTAGGTATAATTGGGTGGTCCAAGCCGTCAAAGTTGCTATTTGAGCGTCACGTAGGTTGTTGGATCAAGCTGCGAGCATCGAAACGCAACTTGCCTACCTGTCACATCGTGCAATGTTTGCTGAATCTCAGCCCCCATTGCCTCCAGGGCCTTTTGGGTTCGGCCTACGCGAGGCATGATGTGAATCTCGACGTTCATTGCGGGCTGATCTTTGATTGCAATAACCGGAAGTAACGCCAACTGACATGCGGAGTGGGGCACATCGAGATGCTGTGCAACGATTTCACGAAGTGGCTCAAGAATTTGCCTCAAAGCAGCCTTGTGTTCTCCGAGGATGTCCTCGTCCACGTAAATTTTAACATTGGGCATAAGACCTAGCTTTCTGCTGGGGACCAAAGTGCGGACGGATTGGCGCGGGTTACGGCCATGCCATCGGGATAGCTGACCAGCTCAAGCTGCATCCCCCATGGTGCGCGGAAGTAGACCCAACGCAACCCTGCTGAGGGGCCCTCGGTCATATGGGTGGGCGCGCCTTGTACGTCGACGCCATGTTCTTTGAGATATGCCACTGCCACGTCGATATCTTGGACAACAAATCCAAGATGGGCGGCACCCACATCGCTGTTGGCTGGCGGGGTTTGTGCCGCACCTTTCAGATCATATTCGAAGAGTTCAAACGCGGGTCCGTTTTTGCATTTCAACATGCGAAGGGTCTTAATAATGGCGCGGGGATGCACGCCCAGATGCACCGCCATCCAATCATCGTCAGCGACAAAAGGACCAATTTCAAAAACCACTTCGCAGCCAATCACATCCACGAAGAACCGCGTCGCTTCGTTAATATCGGGTACAGTGAATCCGACATGATCGCTGCCTGCCAGCCCCGGAAGACCGCCTGTCATCTTGTGCTCACAGCATCGCTGATCATGCTCATCAGGCGCAGTTTTTGCAGCTCAAACACCTTGTCCTTGACGTCTGCGAAGGCTTGAAGATGCGGCATCTCCATATGCTTGTCCCACTCGGCGCGACTGGTCCAGTTTTCGTAGAAGGTAAATTCGGCAGGGTCTTCGTCATCCTGATGCAACCAGTATTCAATGCACCCGGGCTCAGCGCGGGTGGGTTCGATAAGGCCGCTCAGAAAGGCCTTTGTCTCTTCGATTTGTCCGTCGAGGGCACGCAAATGTGCGACTACGGTGAGTTGTTCAGTCATGGTCGTTCCTCCGATCAAAAGTGTGTCGATTGTCTATGTCTTTGAGGTCAGCGCTTTGTGGGTGCCGATCAAAGCGGCGGCGTTGTCTTTGGAGAGCGGCAATAATCCTGCCTCGATCTGAAACGCCATTTCAACGACACGGGCATTCATTGGCGCATCTTTTCCAGCGGCTTTGAGCTTTTCGATGACAATTCCGTTGACCTCGTCGATTTCGGCGCGGCGGCCCTTGCGCCAATCCTGAAGCGAGCAGGTCAGCGTATCGTCACGTGAATACGTTGACAGGACCTTATCGAATATCTGGTCAACGTAGGTATTGGGGTCATTGCTCATGCTGGGTGGCATGCCGATTATGGGCATGATTGTCGCACCATCTGCCAAAGCCGCCGCCATAGCCTCATATCCTGCAAGGCGCATCACCTCGAGAAACGCCTTATCCTCTGCAGCGTCGCGCAGGGCTGCGTTAATGATGGCTGACGGGATCAACTCGGCAGCATTGACGATCAATTTCATCCATTTAGTCGAATGGATGTCGTGCACAACTTCGACCGTTCCAGAGTTTCGCAGCAGAGCGGCGACCCCTTCGACGCGGTGATGCTGTGTGGGATCAACCGCGCCCAAGGCAAACCATGATGTATCAGTGTCGTTCTGGCGGTTGGTGATCCCCGGTTCCCACATATTCGAAGCGATCTGGATCACCGCGCCGATTGTGCGATGGGCACCAACAATATTGGCAATGTCTTCGTGGGTCATGCCGTTTTGCAAGGCGACAATGAAACCATCCTGCGCCAGAACCGGCTTGATGATTTCAGCCGCCCAACGGGTGTCATAGGCCTTTACCACCATGAAAACGAGGTCAAAGGGCTCCTTGATCTCGGCTATCTCGCACAGATGCAGCGCCTTTACCGGTGTATGCAACACACGGTTCGGCATGTTCACCGTCAGGCCATTGGTGCGCATTGCCTCAACATGGGCAGGCCATTGGTCGATGAAGGTCACATCAAGACCCGCGAGCGTGAAATCCGCCGCGATTGACGCACCTTGTGCACCGGTCCCGATAAAGGCGATGCGAGGGTTTTTCTTAAACGGTGTCGTCATTTTTTCTCCAGTTCAGGTAGATCGGTACGCTTTGCGACTTCTTTGCATGATCATGCCGCCGTCCGTCGATTCTCAGGCTTTGCAAGGCCGACTCGGCGCGCTGCCCCAGTGACGACCTCGCCGCCCATATTGCCCGACGTCATCTGGTATCCCCTTCCACAGGCTTCTGATCAGGTGATCTTGTGCAGCCTGAAATCATAGGTCGAGCGCCACTTGGTCGACCCATCAATCACTGGCTCGAACCCTGTAATGAGCGAAGCCTTTACACCGAACACTGCATCCGATTGGAGATAGGGATCACCTTCAACGAAAGTATGTGTTGTGACACGATCATAGCCCTCAGCGCTGATGATAAAGTGCATATGCGCTGGTCGGTTAGGGTGGCGGCCGAGCTGTGCTAATAACTGACCAACAGGCCCGTCATCGGGGATTGGATAGGAGACAGGTTTGATCCCTTCAAACCAATATCGTCCGTCCGTGCCAGTTATGAAGACGCCACGATTGTTATGTTGCGGTTGAATGTCTGGTTGCTGCACATCGTAGTACCCGTCTTCGTTGTCGGACCACACATCGATCCGAGCGCCTTCTATCGGCGCTCCGTTCAAGTCGATGATAGTGCCTTCAAACAAGCAGGTCTCGACCCCGCCTTGTTTGGTTATGTTTGCGCCCATGGCAGATTCTGGCACACCATCAATATGGAACGGGCCGAGTACGGTGTTTTCGGTGGCTCCGCCCGGCCTGCGGTTGTTAATTGCATCGACCAGCATGGAGACGCCAAGCACATCGGATAGAAGTATAAATTCCTGACGGTTGTCGTCACTGATCTGACCGGTTCGGTTGAGAAAATCGATGGCCAGCCCCCATTCGTCTTGGGAGACCTCCACGTCTTTGACGAAGGCATGCAAGTGGTGCACCAAGCGATTCATGACATGCGCCAGTCGCGCATCCGCTTCATCTCCGACCCGGGACGTGACCGCATCGACAGACCGGTCTTCGGTGAAATAATCTATTTTGGGATGTTCGGTCATTGGGTTTCCTTTGTCATCAATGTGCCTGGGGTCGCGTCCCGTTAAGGGCATTCGAGAGCAGGTCTAGAATACCGCAACGCGTGATCTCACGCGGGTTCCAATAGGGTTTTTTTACGGCGAGATCGGCCGCCTTTTCCAAATCATCCGGTGTGACCCCCAAATCTCGCAGGGCCAGCGGTGCGCCAAGTTCTGCGGCAAAATCGTAAAGCCCCCCGCAAAGATCGCCGTCAAAAAGGGCCGCAGCAGGGGCGAGTGCATCACCTGCTGCAACGGCGTTAAAGGCCGCTGTGTGCGGAAGCAGGATCGCATGGGTTTCGGCATGGAGTAGGTTAAAGGTACCGCCAAGCGTGTGGCAGAGTTTGTGATGCAGCGACATGCCGACCGACCCCAACACGACGCCGCACAACCAAGAGCCGTAAAGAGCATCTGACCGTGCGGCGACATCTTCAGGGGTTTTGATGATCCGAGGCAGGGCACTTTTCATGGCGCGGATCGCCTCGACCGCCATCAAACTGGTCACAGGGTTGCGATCCTGCGCGTATAGCCCTTCGATAGCATGAGCGATGGCGTTTAGCCCGCTGGAAACGCTCATGGAGACAGGCAGACCAAGAGTCAGATTTGCATCATAAATGACGGTTTCGGGACGGATCGCGGGATCGCGGATTGTGGTTTTTTCGCCGTTTTCCGTTTGCCCCAGAATATCTGTGACCTCTGATCCTGCATAGGTGGTGGCCACCACCAAATGCGGTGCCTTGTTGCGCCACGACATCGCCTTGCCCAACCCGATGGTCGACCCGCCACCAATGGACACAATGCCGTCAGCGCCTGCCGCTTCAAAGGCCGCAAGGGCAAGCTCGGTGACGTCAACAGGGGTATGCATCGTGGCATCTGCAAAGACGCCAGCCGCCAGCGTGCCGATATCGCGGGCAAGCTGCTCTGCGTCGCCCTTCTGGAAGGGGGTCGACAAAACCAGAACACGGGTACATCCAAGTGTTTCAAGTTCGGCCGCCAGCTGTGTCACAGTGCCAGCCCCAAAAATGACCCTTGAAGCTGAACTTTGATAGACGAAAGGAGTTGTCATGGATGGAACCTTTTTTCTTACTGCGGTCTGGGGTTTTACGTTTCTGCGCGTCCGCGGGCAGTGGAATAGATTACTGCCGCTGTCAGGATCAGCCCACCTTGGAAAAGATATTGATACATCTGTGACAGCCCGAGAAACGACACTGCGTTTAGCACTTCTGTCAGCAAGACCGCACCAAGAACTGTGCCTATGAATGTCCCACGGCCGCCGCGCAGGCTGGTGCCGCCCAGAACTACAGCGGTGATACTGGCCAGCGTGTAGCTGACGCCTTGCGCAGGGTCACCGACGCCGATCTGGGCCATCAACATCACGGCACCGCACGCCGTGAGCAAAGACACAGCGATATACCCAAGCACAAAGGCGCGGTCGACACGAATGCCCATCCGGCGGGCGGAGCCTTCGTCAGACCCGATTGCCCGAAGCGTCCAACCCACACGCCGGGACCGCAACAGATATTCGCCAATCAGCGCAAAGGCGACCAAAACAATAAAGGCCACGGGAATGGGGCCGATTTTATGAGTTATGACATCCATAACGGGAAACTTGATATAGCCGCCCGGGCCGTCACGCAGCACGAAACTCATCCCCTGAAGGCCGATATACATTGCTAGGGTCGCCGCAATCGGTGTGAAATTCGCAAACCTGATGAGCGCGCCGTTGATGGATCCGACAACGATGCCACCAGCGAATATCAGGACAAACCCAAGCGCAATCATCGCGGGCGTCTGCCCATCATTCACAAAGAATGACGCGACCACCACCAGAAAACCTGCAAGCGGCCCCACCGAAAGGTCGATCCCGCCCATCAAAAGAGCAACGGTCTGACCCATCGCAATGAAACCAAGGGCCGTAGCGAGTATCAGAATGTTGGAAATGTTGAAGAACGACAAATATCTGTCGTTCTGTCCAAACACATAAAGCGCAAGCAGCACAATCACGATTGCCAGCGGCACCGCAGTCGCATTATCCGATTGCAGGAAATGCCGCAGACGACTGCCTGTGGCCTTTCTGCTTTTAACGATGGTGCCCACACCCTCTGCGTGGGATTCAGCACCGACAGCGGCTTGCACGATCGCGGGTTCGGTGATGTCGTCGCCGCGCAGTGTTTTCACAACACGACCGCGCGACATCACGATGACAACATCGCACAACCCTTCAAGTTCAGCCGCATCGGACGAATTCACAATCACCGGCGTGCCGGACTGCGACACCTCGCGTAGGATGCGGTAAATCTCAAAACGCGCGCCGACATCGACGCCCTGCGTTGGCTCATCGGCGATGATGAAACCCGGTTTCGACATCAGTGCCCGCGACATGACCACCTTTTGCTGATTGCCGCCTGACAGCGACATGATGTTGGCATCAAGGCCGGGCGTTTTTACGGAAAGCAAATTGAAAACGCGGCTTACTTCGGCCACCTCTTTTTTCCTGCTCAGCACGCCTGCATTGCTGAACTTATTAAGGGCCGTGAAGGTGGCGTTTTCGCGTACCGTCAGATCCGGTGCTACACCTTCAGCATGTCGGTCAGACGGCATAAAGGCGGTCTGGCGAGCAAGTTCAGCGTGCGACAGGTTTGCCCCGTTCAGTGTAACGTCACCTGACCATGCCGACAGGCCAGCCAGTGCGCGCATTAGGTCGCTTTGGCCGTTTCCATCGACTCCGGCAACGCCAATGATCTGGCCGCGCCCGACCACGAAACTGATATCCTTGAACCCTTTGCCGGAAAGGGACGAAACCGCAAAATTGACTTGGGGCGACGGATCTTCGCACTTTGGGGGAAACGCCGACGCAAGAGTGCGCCCCACGATCATGCCAAGCAGCTCATCGTCTGAAATTTCACGCACCATTGCGGTGCCTTGCATCTTGCCATCTCGCAGGACTGTCACGCGATCAGCGATTTGACGCAGTTCGGCAAGGCGGTGGGTAATATAGATAACCGCAGTGCCCTTGGCCACGACTTCGCGGATACGCCCGAACAGCATATCAGTCGCGTCTTGGTCCAGCGCGGCTGTCGGTTCATCCAAGATCAGAACCTTGGGCTGCAGGGCCAACGCCTTTGCAATCTCAAGCAGATGTTTCTGTGCGACCGTCAGCGCGGCTGCTCGCATGTTCAGCGGGACAAAAAGGCCCACATCATCCAGCATATCTTTGGCGATCGCTTGGGCTGGGCGGCCATCGAATACCTTCTCTGGCAGCGCCACGCGCAGGTTTTCAAGCACAGACAGGTCTTCAAGGATTGCCGGATGCTGATAGGAAATTGAAATCCCAAGTGAAACCGCTTTTTCCGGGGTCATGGGTGAAATCTGTTCGCCTTGAAAAGCGATTTTGCCAATCTGGGGCTGCAACACACCGGTAATCAAGTTCATCAGTGTCGACTTGCCGGCACCATTTTCGCCCAAGATTGCATGAACTTCGCCGGGATAAATATCGACCGACACGTCGGATAAAGCGGCAATGCCCGAAAACAGCTTGGTGATGTCCGTCAGACGCAGTGTCGGATCGCCTGCCGGTTGGGCTGACACGGATTCTATACTGGTGTGGGGTCTGTCTGGGGCAAGCATCATCATAGTCCCGTCATATCTGGCACAGCGTTATAAGAAGAAGGGTGACGTACCCCCGGCGCAAACGTATGTGCCGGGGGTGCGTCCGTTTCGTTATTGACCAACCGCTGCAGCCTGAGCGTCATCGTCCATTTCGGCGGACAGATAGATCGACCCGGGCAGATCAGCGCGGCATGTGACGGCGTTTGGTGATCCAGAAACCGAGTCCTCATACACAGGGGCGCTGAAGATTTCGGCTGTTGGTGGCGTGCCACCTGTCGCTTCAGCAACGGCCCACTGCACAGCCAGACGGACGTTGTCATTGCCTGTGGCTACTGTGAACAGTTTGAAGTCTGGGTTTGCGGCTTGGTTCTCTTCCCAGAAGCAAGACAGCGAGTTGCCGTCGGATGTTGCAAGGGCCGGGATCGAACGGTTGAATTCGCCGAACACGGGCAACGCACCAACAAGAGATGGGCCAAAGTCGGACACGATCACATCGATCTTGTCGTTCTTGGCAATTTCAGCCGACAGAACTTGTTGTGTAAGTGACGGATCCCAGTTTGTGACGGCAAATGGTGCTTGGTTGATAAACACGTAGCTGTCATCCAAAACCGACTTCATACCTGCCAGTTCGTCAACACCCTGACTGTTTCCAGCCGGGCCGCTCAGGAACAACAGGTTACCACCTTCGGGCAGAACGCTCTTGATCCAGTTGCCCCAGTTCGCACCATCATCAAAGAAGGACGACCCGATGAACTTTGTGTAGTTTGTTCCAGCTTCGCCGCCCACGTTCACCCGGTAAGGGACAACGATCGTGCCTGAACGATAGGCATTGGTCAGCGCAGGCAGCACAGCAGGACCTGAATCCCCAAAGACCACCATTGCGTCGATGCCGCGTGCGGCCATCGCGTTGATGTCAGAGATCGCCTTTTGAGTGTCGCCTTGGCCATCTGCATATTCGTACTGCGTGATGGTCGGGCATTTCGCGGCTTCTTCGGCACCAGAGGCCGTTGTCACCAGACGCCAACTGTTCCCGCCAAAGCCGTCAAGCAAAGCAAGAGATGCCTCATTGGGGCCACACCAGGACGGCGTTTCTGCCATCGCCGATGATCCAGCGACGGCTAGTGTGACGGCCATTGTCGATAGGGCCATCTTCATGTTTAAAGTCTTAATCATTGTCCGTTTCCTCCATATTGGACTGATGAGCACGTTTGGTCTTGTTGTTGTTCCAGCGGATCGAATAGACCCCGATGCCAAACACCAAGGCGAGCGCCTGGATGATGGTCTGCGCCGAAAACGGCACACCGACAGCCAGTGCAAACTGGCTAAGCTGGTTCAGAAAAAAGGCGGCGATCACAGTTGAAATCGGAAAGCCGCGGCCACCCAAAAGCGATGTTCCCGCCAGCACCACCACAGCAACTGACGGCAACAAAAGGGCATCGCCCTGAAACGCTGTTGGTTCTCGGGTGATGCCCGAAATCAGAATACCCGCAACGCAATAGTGTAGCTGCGCAAAGACATAGGCCATCGACTGATAGAGCCTCACACGAAGCCCAGCGGCACGGGCCGCCAACGGGTTTGCCCCGATGGTTTCAAACTTGCGCCCTGCAACGGTTCTCTTGAGAACGAAAGAGACGATAATCAGGATCACCAGCGCGAACAGCACAGAATTGGGGATGCCAGCCGTCTTACCGCCTGCGATTTTCGCCATCAATGGCGTGGTGATCTTGGGCACACCACCTGACACTGCAAAGACGGCCCCATAGAGCAGAGCATTGACTCCGATGGTGGCCACGATTGCATTCAGGCGCATGAAGCCGACAAGTATGCCGTTGACTGCCCCTGCCGCGACGGCACAGCAGATTGCAAACAGTATGGCAGGCAACAGGTCCGCGTCGTTGCCCGCAGGCATGTGGGTCGTGATGACAACGGCAAGAGATACGCCGCCAGCAAGCGACAGATCAAAGCCGCCTTGCTGCACGACCAACATTTGCCCCAGCCCAACGATGGCAATAATCGCCGCAAAGGGAAGGCTGCCCATCAATCCGCCCGTGGACACCGCCGAGGGCGCAAAGACCAAGCACATGCCGATCAACGCCAGTGTCGACACGACAACCGTGATAAACCCACGTGTCAGCGGAAGGGACTTGTCCCCTTTGGTATAGTCGATCAGTGCTGTCTGGGTGCTTGCGTGCGTCATAATTGCGTGTCTCTGTCTCTTGGCCTCAATGGGTTCAGGCGATTTCCAAGGTTACTTTCACCGCTTTGTCTGGCTGCTTGCCCAAATCATAGGCGGCCTTGGCATCATCAATCGTGAAATTATGGGTTTGGATCGGCGACAGATCGATACCGGTCTTTTCAAGGAACCGGATCGCTGCGGGCCAAACACCGGGTGACCCGATGCAACCGCGCACTGTCAGGTCCTTGATCTGGATTTTCCCAAGTTCAACCGGGAAGGACTGACCAATATTGATGCCCACCATGGATACGCAGCCTTCTGGGCGCGCATAGTCGAAAACACGGGTCAAGGATGCGCTATGACCTGCGGCCTCGACCACCAGATCAGCGCCCCCTTTTGTCATCTCTTCAATCGCTTCCGACGGATTGCCAGCGGTCGGGTCAACAGTGGCATCAGCCCCCAGTTTCATCGCGATTTCACGGCGCAGTGGCACCGGATCAACCACGATTACCCGCGCGCCCATGCCAATCGCTGCCGCGGCAGAGACAAGACCGATGGTGCCGCCGCCCGAGACGACAACCGTCTGGGACGCATCCACACCACCATTGCGCAGCACGGCATAGTAGCCGCAGGTAAACGGCTCGATCAGTGCGCCTTTGGAATCGTCGACACCGTCGGGCAGCTTGTGCAACCATTCGGGGCGCGCGGCAAAGAATTCACGGTCCGCGCCGTCCATCGAAAATCCGAAATGGTGAATTCGCTCTGGCGTGTTGATCACGCATTCGCCAACAACACGGTCGCCGACGGCAAAGCCCTTGACGCTTTTGCCAACTTCCACAACCTCGCCTACCCATTCGTGGCCAGGCGTTACGGGGTATGAAATGGGGATGATGTAGTTGCCTGACAGCAATTCGTAATCCGAATGACAGATGCCCACACGGGTCGAGCGGATCATCACCTCGTGTTCCGTGATCGATGGTGACTGCACATTGGCCACTACCAATTTGTTGGGTTCGTCAAAAATCAAAGCTTTCATCGTGTTCTCCTTACGGAAGTTGGCCGCTCAGGCCACAGTTTCGATCGCGCCACTCAGGGCAGATTTGAACACCGCTTCCAAAAGCGCGATGTTGTTGACTAGGTGGTCTGCTGTGATCGGATAGGTCTCGGTGCCGCGCACGGCGCGGGCGAAGGACACAAGATTGTCTTTCACAGGTTCAGCTGGGGCGATTTCAATGGTTTCGATGGGTCCACCGGCCATGGCTGAGGTCACGATCCAGCCATCGGGTGCCTCAACATGGGCTTTGTCGCGCACATCGATCCAGCCCTTTGAGCCAAAGACGGCAAAGCGGGATATGAACGGGTTGGCGAGCGAGGCTGACACATACGACGTGCCACCACCTTTGAATTTCACATATGCGGCAACCGTATCGCCTTGCGGCAGGTCCGATGACAACTGCTCGCAAATGCACAGCACCGATTCCGCAGGGCCAAGCAGGCGCACGGACAGGTCAAGCAAGTGAATGCCCGTCGCTGTCATACCACCAGCGGGGGCCTGATCCGCTTTTAGCCGCCAGTTATCTCTGTCCAGCGAGACGAATTTGTCATGGCTGAAATTGGATTCGATCTGGTGAATACGGCCCAAGACACCGGCGTCGGCCTTGGCAAGCAAATCGGCAATCGGCGGTTCAAAACGGCGTTCATGACCCATGCCGAGCACCAGTCCCTCATTGGCACATAGTGCCACAGATTGCTCGGCCTCTGCTTTGGTCAGGGCCAGCGGCTTTTCGCAAAAGATATGCTTACCTGCGGCCACAGCGGCCTTGATCTGATCAGTGTGCAGCGAATGGGGCGTGGCAAGCACCACGGCTTCGACATTTGGATCATTCAATGCATCGGCATAATCTGCCGACAACGGGATGCCTTTTGCGGCGCACAGATCGCGCACCGTCTCTTGGTTTGGTTCAACAGCCCGCACGACAGCAATGTCATCGGGTGCTGACGACAGCACAGCCAGCATTTTCTGACCCCACCATCCCATGCCGATCAGGGCGATTTTGACAGGACCAGCCATCAGCGGTTGTCAACACGTTTAGAGAAGGGCCGGATCGAGATGCTTTTCCAAAGCCCGACCTTTTTGAACGGGTCGTTGGCGTTGAATGCCTCAACCTCGGCTAGCGTATCGGCCTCGATCACAAAGCAGCTGCCAATCATCGTTTCTTCATCATCGGCCAAAAGAGGGCCCGAAATCACGGTCTTCACCGGTGCAGACCCAAGATAAGCCTTGTGATCTTCGTAGTTGGCAAGCCGTTTTTCGACGGCACCGTCATGATCAAGGCAGTGGATAACGTAATGCATGGAACCTGTCCTTTTGCTAACTCAGGAAGGGATAATTTTGCGGGCGCGCAGTTCGTCGAACACGTCCGTGAAGCTGGCAGGCGTCTGCTGATAGGTGTCATAGCCAAGCACGCGGCTATTGGTCATATCGGTGAAACATTCGATATCGCGACCAAGGTCCGCGTCGCTGTGCCACCAAGAGGCAAGCTTGCCCACGGGAATGTCCTGAAGCCCGTGTTTGGCAACGATCTCAGCCCAAATTGCGGGGCCATCGGCCATTTGCGTCTCTAGCGGGGTCGGGTGGCCGGGGTATTCGGCGGCTTCCAGACCAAAATAATTCGCGATTTGCTTCCACAGCCACGTCCAACGGAAAATGTCGCCATTCACCGTGTTGAACGGCGTATTGGCAGCCTCAGGTGTGTCAGCGGCCCACATCAATTGTGCGGCGACGACACGTGCGTCTGAAACATCTGTGGCAGCGTTATATTGCTCAGGCGAGCCAGGGTATACGAAAGGCTGGCCTGTGTGTTTGCAGATCGACGCATAAACGGCCAAAGTCACGGCCATGTTCATCGCGTTGCCAATCACAAGGCCGATCATGGTATGCGGACGGTGGACGGACCAGTTAAAGCCCTGCTTTTTGGCCATCTCAAACAGAACATCCTCTTGGGCATAGTAGAAATTCGGCCCCGGAAGGCGCGGGCTGCTTTCTAGGAAGGGCGTGTAGGGTGTAAATTTGGCGTAGTCATCGAATGACCCAAGGTAGTGTTTCAACCCGGTGACCAATGCGGCGTGTTTGATTGGCGCGTCGGCGATGCCTTCGAACAGATTGCGGATCATCAAAGCGTTGACGCGAACGTTTTCGTCCTCGTTGGCCTCGCGCGACCATGTGCAATAGAACACATGGGTCACGTCCTGCGCTGCGGCCAATGCGGCCTTGGTGCCTGCTGCATCCTTCAGGTCGGCCGCGATGTGCCGGTCCGAGAAATCAAGATCAACATCACCGCGCGACATGGTCACGACCGTCCAGCCATGCTCTTTGAGCAGGCGCCCCGTATAGCTGCCTGACAGGCCTGTTGCGCCAACGATGAGAGCGATTTTATTTGCGGTCATAGGTTTGAACTTCCGTTTTTCTGTATCAATTTCATGTGGTCACAAGTATTTTTAGGTGTTCGCCTGCGGGATCAAGAAGGGCCTCAAAACCCTTTTCCACAACGTCGCTGGCGTCGATGCGGGCGGTAATCACTTTTTCGACGGGAAAAATACCAGCCGCGATCATACGTGCGATGCGTGGCCAGATTTGTGTCGGATAACACCACGTGGCCTCGACCGTGATGTCTTTGAGCGCCCAAAGCATCGCGTCGATACTTGCGGGCTTCATGTGCAGGCCGACCTGAACGACCTTACCCTGACGGCGCACTGCCTGAACACAGGTGTTCAAAGACACCTCCAGCCCGACACATTCCAGTGCGACATCAACACCGACACCTTCTTCGGTCAGATCAGCGACGGCTGTCAGAATGTCGCCACCGACGGGGTCAATGACATGCGCATAAGGGGCGATATTTTTGATGATCCGACGGCGGTTCGGGTTTGGTTCTGACACGATGATAACCGCGGCGCCTGCCGCTTTCGCGGCCAGAACAGTCAGCGCGCCGATTGGTCCGGCACCCGACACAAGCACGGTTGATCCGGCGGTCACACCGCCACGGTCTACACCATAAAGCGCCACAGCAGCAGGTTCGATCATCGCGGCCTGTTCGTTCGTAATGCCATCGGGGATCGGCTGCGCATTGTAATCTTTGATGACGGCCTTTTCAGCCATCCCGCCCCAAGCCCAGCTGAGACCAACGCAGCCCATCGAGGGCGACAGGTGATAAAGCCCGCGCTTGCCGTAATAGTCATTGCGCGGCGACAAAAGTGGCTGGATCGATATGCGATCCCCCGCCGCGACATGGCTCACAGCATCGCCAACGGCAAGTACTTTGGCGGAGAACTCGTGCCCCAGAATTTGGGGGTTCGTCACACCTGTATAGATATGGGGTTCAACCGGCGTCACGATCGGACCGGCAAGGTATTCATGCAGGTCTGTCCCGCAAATACCGGTTACGAAAGGTGCAATCAAAACGTCATCAGCGGCCAGTTTGCCCGATGGCTCTGGCACATCTTCGACACGGATATCTTTTGCTGCGTGGAAACGAACCGCTCTCATAAGTTGGACCTCAATGTTGTCTGATGTGTAGGAATGAGCGCAAGCGGCGCACATCGTTCGGGCACTTGGGCTTGTTTGTGATCGCTCGTTATGGCGGATCGACCATTGGCGTCAAACGACAGCGTCATGATGTTTTTCCCTCCCAAGACTCACGCTTCCTTTCCCAGACCATAGCAATGATGACTGTCGGTTTGTGGCCTAATTTCTCCGCTTCGAATAAATTTCAAGCAGAGCCTCCGAAGTGAGATGCTAGATATAGTCGCGAAGTCGTCGCCATTGGAGGGAAATCATGGGCATTGGAAACTGCAATCACAACATAGGTTGGATTGGTGCCGGTAAGATGGGTGGCCCCATGATTCAGAACCTTTTGGGCAACTCTGCGCAGGTCTGCGTTATCGATCCAGACGCGGACGCTGTGGCTGCAGCAATCGGAAAAGGCGCAACTGCTGGGGCGTCGCTTGACGACATGGCTGGCAAGGACATAGTGTTTTCGACACTCCCAAATGATCAGGCGCTCATGAGCGTTGTGAGCGGCACGCCAAGTAAAATGGGATTGGCTGATGTTCTCGCCAAAGGGGCTATCTTTGTGGATATGAGCACCGTATCGCCGGATGTGTCCTCTAAAGTGGCAAAAATTCTTGAAAAAGCCAAGATTTCATACCTTCGCGCACCCCTGTCCGGCAGTACTGTGATGGCTGAAAATGCGACTTTAACCATTCTGGCGTCAGGAGATGAGGACGCTTGGCAGACAGTGCTCCCCTATCTTGAAATGATGTCAAAACGTCAATTTTACCTCGGTGCTGAGGATGAAGCACGTTATATGAAATTGGTGATCAATACGCTAGTGGGCGGCTTGTCCGCGCTTCTTGCCGAGGCCTTGTCTTTGGGGGGAAGCGGCGGCCTGACACGGGCCAGCATGATGGAGGTGATTGGCGAAAGCGCGGTAGCCTCGCCCCTTCTTACATACAAGACTGAAACGGTTGTGGCGGACGATTTCAACCCGGCCTTCACCGTTCTGCAGATGATCAAAGATTTCACGCTGATCAGCGATGCCGCGCGTTTAAATGGCGTTCCGCTTCTCACTACGGGACTTATTTTGGAACAATATCGCGCCGCTGCTAATGCGGGCTTGAAAGATGCGGATTTCTTCGCTTTGGTGAAATGGCATTCGAACATGTCATCGCAATAGGAAAATCACCGTGCTGTCAAAGGACCCGCCTCAGATCGGAAAATCAGAAATTACGGGCCATGAGTTGTCTCGGATCGTTGATTTCCTGCGAAAACTTCGGACTCCCTTTGATACCGGACTGCCGACCGCAAAGCCTGATGTTTACTGGAACATCGTTCTCGAACTCGTCGACGCACAACTGCGCCACAAACCCATCGACAAGTCAGGTCTAATTGCGTTAGCGGGCGTTCCCTATAGCACGGGCAACCGCATGGTCACCCGGATGATAGAGGATGTCCTGATCCGGCAGGTGCCGCGCGGAGGCGGCCTCAAAACGCACTTTCTTGAACCGTCGGACAACCTACTCGCTGCGTTCATGGCCTATGCGACCCACGTCAAACAACACCTCGCCAAGACCTTTGGGTTGCGTCGGGGGTCTGAAGCAAATGAATATTATTTCGGCGGCAGTTATTTCGCATCGCAGATTATCTCGCCGATCAAAAGCGACGACATCGATGATCAAGTGCCGAGCGACATTCAGTTTCTGTTGAACGACGACAACTATTTTACCTCGATGCGCAATATGTGGTCGGATTTTCGCAACGATCTTGGCCGCAAAAGCAGTTTCGAATTGCAACGCCTGCCGGACCTTTACAAAAACTCGCGCAAGGTATTTGCGGCCTCCAAACCCGCGTATGACGTTGTCTCGATCAATATGCCATGGCTGGGAGAACTTGCTGAGAAAGGCTACCTCGCGCCGCTGGACGACTTGGTTAACGATGCCGCGATCAATGCCCTGGATTTCCACCCGTCTGTCTGGGGGACGGGCAACTGGAACGGCACGCAATACGGCATCCCGCTTTATTGCACGATCGAAATTCTGGCCGCTCGGCGTGATTTATTCGAAGAAAAAGGGCTGAGCTATCCCAAGACCTTTGATGAGACGATCAATGCCGCTCGTGCGCTGCATGATCCGGCAAACGAATTCTACGGCATCGCCTGGAACGGCCAACGGGGCATGCCGATTGCCAATTCCTTCATGTTTTTTCTCGCGGCCGGTCAAAAGACAATCATCGACATGCCACTGCACAATCAGGAAAGCTGGCATTTCGATGAGTTCGAGAAGCTAAAGCTACAGATCAACACCGAAGATGCGGTAGAGGTCATCGAGTATATGAAGCAACTGGTTGCCTATTCTCCCCCTGACATCGCCAATGTTGATTGGGAAAAGCGAATAAACTATTTCATGTCAGGAAGTGTCGGGCTTGCCTATTGCTGGACGATGCGCGCCGCGCGGTTCGAGCACGAGCTGAGTTCACGAGTCGCACGGCGGGTCGCATATTTGCCGCCGCCGTCGCGCCGGGGTCAGCGGATTTCGGCTCCGATCGGCGGGTTTCTCATGACAATTCCGTCGAATGTGGCGCCGTCCCGCCGCCGCCAGATCATGAATGCAATTGCGTGGATGGTCTCTCCCGAAGCGATGAAGGCACATGTGAAGAACGGGTTTCCCGTCGCACCGCGTTTCTCGGTCTGTGCGGACCCTGAGGCGCTGGCCTCGTCTCCTATTGTAAGTATGGTAGATCGAATGGCGCGGCGGAATGAACTGGTGACCTGGGCGCGGCCCCCTGTCCCACAGTTCAGCATTATTGAGCAGTCACTCGGGCAAGAGGTCCACAATGCCGTGTTTGGTGGGAAACCGCCGCAACAAGCACTTCGCGATGCCGAGAACGCCATTTTCGCTCAAATGAACCATCAGGTTAGAACATAGTTTTGATCTCGAGAAGCCATGTAACATTTTCTTTCCAGATCATTTTTGTAAGGCTTGAGGGAAGTTTTGGGTGTCGCGTTATAATTAAAAAACCGTCCTCTCGAGAACAGAGAGTTAATACCCATTCGTGGCCCGCAGGCAACGATCCACTTTCGAACCATTGGCGTCATGGAACGGCTACCTTGCTGGATCAAGGGCGGGTGGCCCGAAAATGTGCAATCCATAGTTAAGGTCGACAATGCGGAGGAAAACAGACCTGCGCGCAACTGCAGCGAAATGGTGCATTGTCCGCACGCCGACGTTTCAGCCTACAAAATGCCGCGCGATGCACGAGCGGCCGCTTCGGCAGGCCGCACCGCAGCATTCAGAGGTGGACGTGAACGGCAGCAATGGGCCGTTCGCGACATCTTCGCTAGAAGTTGGCTCGAGACTTTCCCGCAACCGCAGCATTCGTCATTAAGGGCCGAATTCGGTCGTTAACAGAGCGTTGAACCAAGGTCTGCACTGCGAGA
>NZ_JBGFCE010000011.1:0-149941 GCF_041205415.1 Falsihalocynthiibacter sp. BN13B15 | reverse complement strand
GGTTCGATTGTGACGGAACTGGTACGCAACCGGTTCGCAAACTGGTTCATAAACGGCCAAAAACCCTTATTTTAGTTGTTTTTAACTAAAAAAGAGGGGTTTGTTGGCTCCGACGGTAGGGGTCGAACCTACGACCAATTGATTAACAGTCAACTGCTCTACCACTGAGCTACGTCGGAACATGGGGGCGATATAGCAACTGGGTTTTGCGGCGTCCAGAGGGATTTCACTTAAAGTTGGAAAAAAATCATTCTGGCTTCATTTTCTAGAAAAACGACTGGAGATATCGAGCGGGTTTTCGCAAGAAATTTCGTTATTGTAATATAAATCAATGAGATGGGCGAAGGCGTTGCGGGCCGCAGCGAAAAGGAGCGTGGGCGGGGTGTCGTGGTAGGCTTTGGCGGTTATTTCAGTCACGCTCTGTGGTGTGGCGGTGAGTGCCGCGAAAATCTGGGCCTCGCGGTGTTTTCTATGGGCGAGGAGGGCGGTGAGTGTGGTTTCTGGCGAGTCGATTGGCGCGCCGTGGCCAGGGTAAAACCGCGAGAGGCCAATGTTTTGGAGACGGCGAAGCGAGGCACGGTATTGGGTTAAGTCGCCGTCGGGCGGCGAGATAAGCGTGCTGGCCCATCCCATGACGTGATCGCCGGAAAACAGCGTGTCTCCGAAACGAAAGGAGAGGTGATTACAGAAATGGCCGGGCGTGTGCAGGGCGGTGAGGGTGCCGTCAAGCCACGTGATGTCGGCGTTGTCCGCCAGATACATGTCGGGGGTGAAATCGAGGTCGACGCCTTCGCCTCCGGCCACGTTGGATGTGGCTGCGAGGGTCGCCATGCGGGCGGACCTACCGGCGGAACTGGTGCCATATCCCCAAACTTTGGTACCGACTTCAGCGGCAAGGATTGGCGCAAGCGGGCTGTGATCGAGGTGGCTGTGAGTGACGGCAATGGCGGCGACCTGCCGTCCGTCAATTGCGGCCAGAAGCGCCTTGAGGTGCGCTGCATTGTTGGGCCCCGGGTCGATCACAACAAGGCTGTTTTGCCCCACCAGATAAGTGTTCGTGCCCCAATAGGTCATCGCCGAGGGATTGGGCGCGAGGACGCGGGTTACATTGGCGGCGAGGGCATCGGGGGTGCCGATTGAGGGCTTCATAGGAGGGCTGGGCATTGGGGCTTTCTTCTCTGAAAGGGCAGGGGTAGAGTTTGGCATGAAATTTACTTGGCTTAAACGATATATGCCCCGTAGTTTGAACGGGCGGGCAACGTTGATCTTGTTGCTTCCTGTTGTCGTGGTGCAAATTGTCGTGTCGATTGTCTTTGTGCAACGCCTTTATGAAGACGTTACGCGGCAAATGACGGGAAACATTTCGATCGAGTTGCGTTTCTTGCTAACAGATATCAACGCAGCCCCCGATTTGGAGGGGGCGGAGAGCGTGGTTGCGGAATTATCGCGCGCGCTTGATTTCGCGGTCCTGCTGCCCGCGGCTTCAGAGCCGATCACTCGACGGGGGTATGTGGATCTGTCGGGGCGGCTGATTATTTCAACGCTTGAGAACAACTTTCCGGGGTTGATCCATGTTGATCTGCAGGAAGATCCGCGCCGCGTGCATGTCTGGCTGGACACTGATTATGGGCCAGCGAAGGTTATTTTTCACCGCAACCGTGTGTCGGCGCGCAATCCGCATCAATTGATCGTTTTGACCCTCTCGGCGTCGATTGTTTTGTCGATTATTGCGTATCTGTTTTTGCGCAATCAATTGCGTCCCATTCGGCGGTTGGCAAGGGCGTCGACGGCGTTTGGTAAGGGGCAGTCGATTAAATATCACCCTTCAGGGGCCTTAGAAGTTCGCGCGGCAGGGACGGCGTTTTTGAATATGCGCGCTCGGATTGAACGCCACCTTGAGCAGCGCACGTTGATGCTTTCTGGCGTGTCACATGATCTGCGCAGCCCCCTTACGCGGTTTAAGCTCGGGTTGTCGATGTTGGACCCGAATGAGGATGTGAAGGCCCTTGAGCATGATGTCGACGAGATGGAGAGCTTGCTGGATGCGTTTCTTGATTTCGTGCGGGCCGATGCGGGGGAAGAGGCCTGTGATACCGATCCGCTGGCCCTCATTAACGATATTGTAACTGATGCTCGTCGGGCGGGCATGGACGTCAAGCTGTTCAAAGTTGAAGGTGTCAGCAGTGGCTTGACGGTACGCCTAAGACCCGTTGCCGTGCGGCGGGCGATTGAAAATCTGGTTCGTAATGCGGTGCGCTATGGTGGGCGCGCGGAAATTCGTGTGGTCGCGACGGAGCGGGCGTTCCTGTTTTGCGTTGAAGATCCGGGGCCGGGGATTCCGCCCGTGCATCGGGAAGAGGCGCTAAAACCCTTTGCGCGGCTAGATCCCGCACGCAACCAAAACAAAGGCAGCGGTGTTGGCTTAGGTCTGTCCATTGCGTTTGATATCGCGCGTGCGCATGGCGGAAATCTGCGTCTGGGAGAGAGCGAACGTTTAGGCGGGCTTCAAGCCGACCTTGTGATTCCACGATAAAAAACGCTGCACCCACAGGGGGAGCAGCGTTTAATTTTTTAAACGTATTCAATGTGTTACGCTTGGCGGACCACCGCGGCTTCACGTGCTCTAACTTGATTGCGCGCGGAATCGTAAGCGTGATCTTGGCTGTTTTCGAGGTGGGGAAAGAGGGTGTAAAGCTCCTTGCGCGCCTCGTCATCCGCCATACCAGACACCATACGTTCGGAGGGGTGGAAGCTTTCGGCTTCGATGCCGTCCGCATAAACGATCTCGTGGTTGTCAAACGCCATGTGAATATAGGTGACGGGGGCCGTTGGCCGCTCTTGGATGATAGTTGAGTCGTTGCAAAGCGTGAAGGCCGGAACCAGAACGCCTTCCTCGGAGCCAAACATCATTTCCGCCCGCCAATCGCGGACAAGAATACGGTGCTGGCGCGAAACGCGCAGATCTTGAGAGGGCAGGTCTTTGCCCAACGCGCCCTGTTTGATCAACACGGGACGCAGATTTTTATTGAGGTCCATGTGAACGGGCGGCAATTCTGTTGCCCCAACCCAGCGCACCTCTTGCACGCCATGGTCGCGCGTCACAACACGATTACCTGCAACCAAGGTTTCGATGGCAACTTCGCCCGTCGGGGTCAAAATCATCGTGCCTGGAGTGAAACAAATCACCAAGGCGATTTCGTGGACCGTGGTCACAACTTGCTCGCCGCTTCCAGGATTACTCGGGTCCTCTGCGAAGTAGGCTTCCACCGTGACTGTGATGTCTTGCGGGGATTGGAAGGCGGGGTCGAGGGTGTAATTCCCGATGGACCACCCTAATTGAGTCGACGTCACTTCTGGGTCGCCCTCATTGAATATGAGAACTTGTGTAAACGGATCGCCGTTTGCGTCGAGACCTTCGACAGTCACTTCAAAACGCAAGAAGTCGGCGTCGGTAAGTGGCTCTACAATGATTGCAAGGAGTTCTTCGCCTGAAAGGACTTGGTCGGCACCAGATGTGTTATCAAGTTGGTTCAGATCGTCGAGGCTTGAATTTCTGCCAACACCGATACCGCTAATCTGCGTGTTAAAACCGTTTTCGAGGTTGCTGGCCGCACCAGAAATATTCTGACCGCCCGGATAGGCTTCGCCGTCCGACAAGAAGACGAGAACGTTGGTGTCGGCTGGGTCAACGCCTTCGGCGGTCCATGCGTCTCCGACGGCATTTAAGCCTGCAACGTAATTGGTTTGTCCGTTAGAGCCCGCAGAGCCAATACTGGACAACGCATCAGTGAAGGCAGCGGAATCATTGAGGGTATACGTCCCAACGACGCGTGCACCCGAGGCATATGTGATGAGGGTTATCGAAATCTCGCTTGGATCATAACCTGCATCAACATAGGCATCAAAAAGTTCCTGAGCGGCAAAAATTTCGGCTTGAAGGATTGTCTCGTTGCGCCCGTCGCCGTCAAAATCTGTACCGGAACTTCCAGAGGTCGACCCCGACGTATCAATCGCAATCGCAATATTGACCTGTTCGGTCACATTCGCACCAGTGAGGTTAACGGAAAGGTCAAACCCATCTTGGCCGACATCGCCGTTGTCTGTTGTTTGAAGTTGGGATGTTTGCACGACTGTAATTGGGTTGTTGCTGTCCGGGTCGATCACGGTGTCCGGCGAAGTTTGCTCGTCGTATGGCAGCGAGGTATCAACCATCGGTACTCTCCAATTTTAAAATACACTGAATGAATGCTAGCTGCGCTCAAATGAATAATCGGTTGAGCAATGCATAAGTATTCATAAATACACCCCCCCTTACAGATCAGGAGGCTTTGGTATTTCTAGCAAGCTTGCCTTCCAACAAGCAAGCGTTTTGGAAGGCAAAACTAAGGCGTTAACCATGGTATTTCCGATTTACGGGCGTTAATCTTTGGTGATTGTGGGGATTGTCCCTTGGGGCGACACAATGGCGCAGTATTCGCGGCATAGCCAAAGAATTCGGAGGCGCCTTTGATGCAGAAATATCTCAGACGGGAAGAATCAATCAAGAGTATGACCTGCCTTCCGAACGCGGGGATGCGGCCCCGCATGCGCTTTGCTGAGCTTTAGAAAGTTAGCTCGGAAAGAACCTCAGTGGTGCGGCTTTTTGGCGTAAAAAGGGCGGTCCAATTCGTGCATCATCCGTTGAAAATCGTTGATCGTGAAGGCATACTCGGCTACGAGAGAATTTTGGAAGTTCCTCATGTAAATTTTGTTCGAACCTAGATTTTTAGGACATCAAGTCGGCAGGGAATTGTTTTATGGAAGGAATATTGGTTATGTTTAGAGGCGTTTTAACTGATAAGTTCAACAAGCGGCGCATGCGCTCCCTTACCGCGGTTTGGCTCGGCGTTTTTGCCCTCGCAACGCCAGTAAGTGCGCAGAACTCAGACAGTGTCGACTTGGCCAAAAAAATGTCCAACCCGATTTCCAGCCTGATCAGTGTGCCCTTTCAATATAATTCCAATTCTGGATACGGCCCAAATGAGGGCACGCAGAATTATGTGAATATTCAGCCGGTGATCCCATTTAGCCTGAACGATGATTGGAACGTGATTTCTCGCACGATTTTGCCCGTCATTTCCAACAATGGTAACATGCCCGGAGGCTCGGCATTTGGCCTCGGCGATACCGTTCAAAGCGTTTTCTTTTCTCCCAAAGCTCCGACGAGTGGAGGCCTTATTTGGGGGGCCGGTCCTGTATTCTTGTTGCCCACGGCGACGGAAGAATCGCTAGGTACCGGTAAATGGGGCGCGGGTGTAACTGCCGTCGCACTTAAACAGTCGGGCGCTTGGACCGTTGGGGGGCTAGGCAATCATATCTGGTCAGTAGCAGGTGATAGCGACCGGGCAGACGTGAATTCGACATTTCTACAGCCCTTCGTGTCCTATACGACCAAGAAAGCCACAAGCTTCTCGTTGAACACGGAAAGCACCTATGATTGGGAAACAGAGCAATGGTCGGTTCCGATTAACCTCATGGTCAATCAAATGATCAAGCTGGGCAAAAAACAACCCGCACAAATCGGATTGGGTGTGCGCTATTGGGCGCAAGCGCCTGATGGCGGGCCAGAGGGTTGGGGCTTGCGTCTAAACTTTGCGCTGCTTTACCCAAAATAGACCTATGGGTTGACTGTGTCGGCAAGCTCGCCAGCTGTCGACACAGCGAATCCTGCGCTTAATATAGGCTTTCGCAGAACGAATTGCCGTTTCCCTTAGTGGTGGAAAACGAAGACTGGCGGAGGATAAAGGATGGCGTTTGGTAGGCCCGGCAGGACTTGAACCCGCAACCAAAGCGTTATGAGCGCTCTGCTCTAACCAGTTGAGCTACAGGCCCGCCTAGCGCTTTGAGTACGCATCCATGTGCTGCGGGTCAAGGAGGGATGATAACTTTTTTTATCTATTCTGCCTCCATTTTCCCAAGGTCATTAAATTCTTCATAAAATGGGGTGAACGCGCACGGTTTTGATAACGTTGCGTTTAGGAATGGCCATCATACCGCAAACTTAACCGGAATTGATCCGAAACAAGGGCGCTCGACGTTTGGGAACCTCTAGGAAGACAACATCGGGGAATGGAATGTGCAACAGTCTGGCTTTGTTGCGTAAAATACCTGCGCTGTTGATCTCTGTATAAAGTATCGCGTCGGACTATGTGTTTTCATAGTGAGTGTTGGTTTGTCTTTCACGGTTTTTGCCCAGATAAGACCCACCTTTTGGCGATTTCAATATGCCCGCCGTGGAAAAAATGCCTGTGGCGTCTGTGAACAAGATCTTACCCTTCTTAAAAGGAGCGCACAGGGATTAAATTTAGCCCCAAAGGATGATCGGAACGACGAAGTGATCTATCTTCCGATCAAGGCCGCATTTGAGAGCTAAAATCGCTTGGTTCAGAGGATCGCTTCGTGATCTATCTCAATCTGCACAATGGTGCCAGAAAGGCAAAGACCGATGCTTCTGCGACGAGGGACGTTATGGTTCTTTAAGGAAAAAGCGAGCCAGAAATCATTGAGTTTGCATTAGCCTAATAGCATTGGATTGAAGCGTCCGAACCTGCTGGATGGGTACATAAAATTCCCGCAGGGGAGATCGTTTTGAACATAGTCGCTTGTGAATCCGGTGCCATTGATGCTTTTTTCTTGGTGATCATCCCGCGGGAGATTAAACGCGGCCCGCATCGCCACGACTTTGGCCGCAAACGCACTCCACGTTGCAGTGGGATTTGGCGCCGATAGTACAAATGCTGTGGTGCGCGGCATCAATGACGTCGCTGTTTTGACACATAGCGATGCGGATTTTATGACTTTGAGTGGTAAAGCTACCCATACAATCGATTCCACACCCGCGTCCTAAAGCGAAAACCAAAGCGATTTTCAGGGCGCGTTAACCGGAGTGGGCCCTTTTGGTTAGATTGCGTCCGTTTTCCCTTCTCCTATTCCCTTTGCACCCCCCTTGAGGTAAAGCAGCGCCAACAGTGAAAAAGGGGCCTCCTATGTCAAATGAGAAAAACGGTCTGACCTACGCGGACGCGGGTGTCGATATTGATGCGGGCAATGCATTGATTGACCGCATCAAACCCGCCGCAAAACGGACAGTCCGCCCCGGCGTGATGTCTGGCCTTGGTGGCTTTGGCGCTTTGTTTGACCTCAAAGGGGCAGGGTACAAAGACCCGATCCTTGTTGCCGCAACCGACGGTGTTGGCACCAAATTGCGCATCGCGATCGACACGGGCAATATGAGCACAATCGGCATTGATCTTGTGGCGATGTGCGTCAACGATCTTGTTTGTCAGGGCGCTGAACCCCTGCTTTTCCTCGATTATTTCGCGACGGGCAAGCTGGACCTCGACGAAGCGACTGAGATTATCAACGGCATCGCCAAAGGGTGCGAACTCTCAGGCGCGGCTTTGATTGGCGGCGAAACGGCGGAAATGCCGGGGATGTATCACGAAGGTGATTTTGACTTGGCGGGCTTCGCCGTTGGCGCGATGGAACGTGGCACGGACCTGCCTGCGGGCGTGGTTGAGGGCGACGTCCTTTTGGGACTGGCCAGCGATGGCGTCCACTCAAACGGCTATTCACTTGTGCGCAAAGTTGTCGAAGTCTCGGGCCTAGAATGGTCTGACGATTCCCCCTTTGGCGAAGGCAATCTGGGCGAAGCACTTCTCGCACCAACCCGCCTCTATGTGAAACAATGCCTTGCGGCGATACGGGCAGGGGGCGTCCACGCTCTGGCGCATATCACCGGTGGCGGTTTGACCGAAAACCTGCCGCGCGTCTTGCCTGAAGGGCTTGGCGCCGACATCGATCTGAATGCTTGGGACCTTCCTCCCGTATTTAAATGGCTGGCCGCAACGGCGAAAATTGAGCAGTCAGAATTGCTCAAAGCCTTCAACTCTGGTGTTGGCATGGTGCTCTCTGTTTCCGCGGACCGCGCCGAAGCCCTAACGGCCCTCCTCCAAGAGGCTGGCGAAACCGTCTATACCCTTGGCCACGTCACCAAGGGCGATGGCGTGCGGTATTCGGGTTCGCTTCTGTGAGTTTGCGCGTCGCGATCCTGATTTCGGGGGGCGGCTCGAACATGGTGTCGCTGGTTGAGGATATGCAGGGGGATCACCCTGCGCGCCCCGTTTTGGTTTTGTCCAATAATCCCAGTGCCGCGGGCCTCACCAAGGCTGCGAATTTGGGTATTGATGTGGCAAGCCTTGATCATCGCCCGTTTGGCAAAGACCGCCTCGCGTTTGATACGGCCCTTACGGAAATTCTTGAACGTGTGGCACCGGATGTCATATGCCTTGCCGGATTTATGCGCATTTTTACGCCGGAATTTACGGCGCGTTGGAACGGGAAAATGCTCAATATTCACCCGTCTTTGCTGCCGAAATACAAGGGTCTCCATACCCATGCACGCGCGATTGAAGCGGGTGACTCTGAGGCGGGATGCTCTGTGCATGAAGTCACGGCCGAGCTAGATGGCGGCCCAATTCTGGGCCAAGCCCGTGTGCCAATCCTTCCTAACGATACAACAGAAACCCTTGCCGCCAGAATTCTGCCGCTTGAGCATCGGCTCTATCCAGCGGTTCTGCGCAAGTTTATTATGGGCGATCATCATCGTGTGGATTTGACCTGAGCCACGCTCTCCCTTTTCATTTGCTTCACTCTTCCCTAAGATTGCCGAAAGTCTGGCAAAAACAAGAAAAAGAATAGCGTTTTATGATCACGATTACCACGACGAGCGAGCTTGCAGCCTATTGTGAACGCGCAGCATCCTTTCCTTATGTGACCGTCGATACGGAGTTTCTGCGAGAGCGCACCTATTATTCGAAGCTCTGTCTTGTACAGCTTGCTGTTCCCGGAGACGACGACGAGGTCGACGCTGTTCTTGTTGATCCACTTGCCCCCGATTTTTCGCTCGAACCGCTGTATGAGTTGTTTCGCAACGAGAATGTAGTCAAAGTTTTTCACGCGGCGCGACAAGATCTTGAGATCTTTTTTATCGAAGGCAACGTGTTTCCCATCCCGCTTTTTGATACCCAAGTGGCGGCGATGGTTTGCGGTTTTGGCGAGCAGGTCGGTTATGAAACATTGGTCCGCAAAATTGCCAAAGCCAACATCGACAAGACATCGCGGTTTACCGATTGGTCCCGTCGCCCGCTGACGTCGGCCCAGAAAACCTATGCGCTGGCGGATGTAACCCATTTGCGGGATGTCTATGAATTTCTGAGTAAAGATTTGAAAAAATCAAATCGTTCCAAGTGGGTAGAGGAAGAACTTGAAGTGCTTCTTTCGCCGGGAACTTATGTTGTACCTTCCGAGGACGCGTGGAAACGGGTAAAAACGCGCACCACAAGTGGGCGGTTTATGGCCCTTGTTAAAACCCTGTCCCAGTTTCGCGAAGAATACGCACAGACACGCAATATTCCCCGCAACCGTGTCTACAAAGACGATGCGTTGCTGGAGTTGGCCTCAACGAAACCCAGCAGCTTTGACGACTTGAGCGGATCGCGCCTTTTGCTACGCGAAGCGCGTCGGGGCGATATTGCGGACGGTATTTTGGCCGCTGTTAAAACGGGCCTCGTTCTTCCCGAAGACAAGATTCCAAAACCCGATCGCTCGCGCGAAAAACTGCAAGTGAATCCGGCGTTGGCCGATTTGTTGCGGGTCCTGTTGAAGGCAAAATGCGACCTGACTGGGGTCGCCCCTAAGCTGATCGCCTCATCCGCGGATTTAGACGTTATAGCAGCGGGTGGTCGCGACGTTAAAGCCTTGGCCGGATGGCGTGCCGAAGTCTTTGGGCAGGATGCAATGCGTCTGTGCCGTGGTGAAGTGGCCCTTGCCCTGAAGGGGCAAAACGTTGATGTGGTTGAACTTCTACCCAACTAGGCGGTTGGTCGGATAGGCCTATTGCGCGCGGCTAGAGCGAGAGTTTTGGGCCGCGACAATTTTTATCTCGTTCACACCGCGCAATTTGGCGGTGGAAATGAAATGCGCCACGATGACCTCTCGGGAAACCTCGGATGAAACGCGTTGTTGCCGGTTGGGTTCAAGAACGCGGAATTCATAAACCAATGTGGCACCCTCTGGCTTTTCCTCATTTCGGGGGAAAAGCTCCGCGTCAAAATAGCCTTGAGTTGGGGGAAGTCCAGTTGCATGCACAATGACGCCGCCTTGGGCGTTGACCACGGTTAAATTCGTAACTTGCGCGATAAGGTTTCGGTTGTCTTGGAGAACCAGATAGCCGTCTTCGGGAGCTAAAGTCGCAGCAATATCCTCACTTTGGCCCCAATTCATTGGGTTATAGCGCGAGTCCGATACTGAGGAGCAGGCGCCGGCGGCTAGGCCCATTGACACGATCAAATAGGTCGGAAATCTCATGCGTTGTCTCCTTTTTGCGTGTCACCCAGTTTGCACGCCGCTGTTTCTTCTGAGGTAGCCTACTGGAAGCCATTTGAAAAGACGCAACCCGATTTTGGAAAGGGGGCTGGACCTTTTGGGCGGCGGGTCTTACCTCAAAGGGAGGATAAGCAAGGAGTAAATATGGCCAGCGCTGCGTTTGAAGACATCGCCGAAACCTTTGAATTTCTCGACGATTGGGAGGACCGTTATCGGCACGTGATCGAGTTGGGGCGCGCTATGCCTGAACTTGAGGAAGTGTTTCGTGTCCCCGCGACCAAAGTGGACGGCTGCGCCAGTCAAGTCTGGTTGATGCCCGATGTATCGGGAACAGGACCCAAGGCGGTTTTTAATTTTCGTGGCGAGAGTGACGCCATGATCGTGCGCGGCCTCGTGGCAGTGCTGCATGCGCTTTATTCCGGCCTCACGGTGGCGGATGTTTTATCGGTGGATGCCGCAGCAGAGCTGGGACGGCTTGGGCTGGATGAGCATTTATCCGCACAACGCTCAAACGGTGTACGCGCCATGGTGGAACGTATTCGCGGTATCGCGCAAGCCACGCTTTAAACCTGCGCGAGTGCCGTTTCTAGTTCGCCATATCCTGTAAAACGGCGCTCAAATGCGAGCCCCAAACGCGCCGCGCAGAGCTTGGCTTTTTCGGTGAGGGCAGGGTCGTCGGTCTGGGCTTGATAAACCAGTTTTGTGTAATTCCCGAAATACATGTCGCGCAATTGCGGGTGGCGGTCGAGGCCCATGGGTTTGATTACGAAGGCATCGAATTGCCGCACGAGGAAGTCGGTGAGGTAGAAGGCAGTGATCTCGTCTGGGTGGGCGGCAAAGGCGTCGACGCCCTCAAAAAACGCGTAACAATGCGGGCCAGCAATCATTTCGACCCCCAGGGACGCACATTCTTTGGCCAAAAGTCCGCCCGTTCCACAATCGGCATAAACCACAAAAATATCATCGTATTGCGCCCGTTCTTCGATCACGACGCGTGCAACTTCGGCTGGGATTTTTTCGGGACGCAAGTGCAGGTTTGCGGGCAGGCAGCGCAGCGCGAGATGATCCCAACCATTCAGCCGTTTGAGCGCCAAAATTTCATGCGCCAAAGCCCCGCAAGCAATCAGGAGCACACGACCCGTGGCCAATACGTGTTCCTCCTCAGAGAGGGCTTCGTCGGTAGGGTTTGGGTTCTGCAATGTCATCGTCCTAGACGGACAGCGGTGCCGTAAAACACAACTTCGGACGCGCCGTTTTGGATCGCGGAGGTTTGCATCCGAACGCCGACGATGGCGTCCGCTCCCAAGGCTTGCGCGTCGTCGATCATGCGGTCTTTTGCTTGTTCGCGTGCACCCGCCAACAGTTGCGCGTATTCCTTAACTTCTCCGCCCACAATATTGCGCAAGGCCGCCGTTATGTCCGCTCCGACGTGTTTGGCTCGCACAGTTGAGCCCTTAACGAGGCCCAATACGTCTATAATCTTGCGGCCAGGAACGGTTTCGATGGTCAGAATAAGGGGGCTATTTTTCGACAGAGTCATAGTGGTCATCCTCCTTGTTCTTCACGCGATCTGAAATAACACGGTAAACGACATAGAAAACGAGCACGGTTGGAATGAGGAGCAGCATCCCGCCTGGCACCTGAACGCTCACAAGCATCAAGCTTGCCACGTAAACGGTCGCCGCGGCGGCGGAAATTACAATGACGAGAAGGAGGATCAATTTATCTAAAGGCATAGGGTCTCCAATCCCACTTAATATGGGGTCGAATGTTCAAAAAAGAAAGCCCCGCGCGTGAAGTCACTGGCGGGGCTTTGGGAATTGGGTAGGGGGACGAAACCTTTAGCCAGCCGAAGCCCGATTGTGTTTGCGTGCGATGAAGGTTTTGGCGGTTTCCACGGCGACAGCAGCGTCACGGCAATAAGCGTCAGCACCAATGGCTTTACCGAATTCTTCATTCAAAGGCGCGCCGCCGACCAGAACAATATAGTCGTCGCGAATGCCGCGTTCAATCATCGTGTCGATCACGACTTTCATATAGGGCATGGTCGTGGTCAAGAGCGCGGACATGCCAAGGATATCAGCGTCTTCGCGTTTGAGCGCGTCAAGATAATCTTCGACGGGGTTGTTGATTCCCAGATCGACAATTTCAAAGCCTGCACCTTCCATCATCATGCCGACAAGGTTTTTGCCGATGTCGTGGATATCGCCTTTGACGGTTCCGATGACCATTTTGCCCATTTTGGGCGCACCAGTTTCCACGAGGAGGGGTTTAAGGATGGACATGCCACCCTTCATCGCGCCCGCCGCAAGGAGCACCTCTGGAACGAACAAAATACCGTCGCGGAAATCATGGCCCACAACTGTCATGCCCGCCACCAAAGCTTTGGTCAGAATATCGTAGGGCGTCCATTTGCGTTCCAGCAGGATGTGCACCGCTTCTTCGATTTCTTCCTTCATGCCGTCGTAAAGGTCGTCGTGCATTTGAAGGACGAGTTCGTCGTCTGGAAGTTCGCTTAGGATGATGTCTGCGTCGTCAGCCATGGGTCTACCCTATTCATAGGGCGCGAAATCGCGCGGTGTCTGCCCATTGATGGGCCTGCTTTACGGTCGGAACTTGGCATTTTGCGACATGCTTGGCGCTTGTTCCGACGCATCAGATTGGTTTTACGGAAGTTTAGGTCCGTGAACGGCGTCGAATACGCTCGGGTTTCTCGGAATCGTCGCCTGTGCCGTCTTTTGGCGAAGAAAATCCACCGAGGCTTTTGGTGATGAATTCCAGCGAGGGACGGGGGCCACGTTCGCGGGTTTCAAGGGCTTCGCGCATGGCACGCAAGTGATCCGGCGTCGTGCCACAGCAGCCACCAATGATCGTCGCGCCCGAGTCTCGTGCGAGGCAGGCGTAGTCGCCCATCAATTCCGGCGTACCGTCATAGTGGATGTGGCCATCGTGGAACTTTGGAATGCCTGCGTTGCCTTTGGAAATGATTGGAGTGACGGGGCCGCGGGCGGAGAAGCCTTGCACCGTGCGCAGAAGGTCCGACGCGCCGACACCACAGTTCGCACCGAAGGCCAGTGGCTGGTTTTCGATTTTCGCCACGATGTCGACCATATCAGACGAGGTCACCCCCATCATGGTGCGGCCTGCCGTGTCAAAACTCATGGTGCCACACCATGGCATATCCGCCAGCTTAAAGGCTTCGGCCGCCGCGCGGTATTCTTCGGGGGCCGAGATGGTTTCAAGCCACAAAACATCTACGCCGCCTTCTTTGAGGGCTGCGGCTTGCTCGTGGAACATTTCCACCGCAAGCGCGTGGGTGAGGCTTCCCAGTGGCACCATGATCTCGCCGGTTGGACCGACAGAACCCGCAACGATCACGGGGCGCCCCGCGGCATCGGCCACGTCACGCGCAAGATGGGCCGCTGCGATGTTGAGTTCGGCGACACGGTGTTGTGCATTGTGCAATTTCAAACGGCTGGCGTTGCCGCCAAACGTATTGGTGAGAAACAGATCAGACCCCGCATCCACGGCCCCGCGATAAAGCGCTTTGATTTTCTCGGGTTCTTCCACGTTCCACATTTCGGGCGCATCCCCAGAAGTGAGTCCCATGTTAAACAGGTTGGTGCCCGTGGCCCCATCGGCCAAAATCCAGTCGCGCTCCGAGAGCATGCGTTGCAGTGCGTTGGTCATGGGATCTGCCTTTCAAAAACACGTATAGCCCCACATTAAGTGGGGGGCTTGCGGTCAAATGCCAGTTTTTACGCCAAGGTGCAAATTCATTATCGTCATAATGTTTGTGAAAGGGTTTCAAGTTGTCGTTTTTCGCCGTTGCTTAAAGTGGTGGTGAGCGAGGTCGCCAAATTGGCGGCAGGTTGTTGCGCGAGAATAGCGCGTGTCACGTCAAATGCACCAAGGGCGAGACCGAGGCGATTGGGGCCAGCCATGTAAAGCGTCTCCCAATGCGGAGCAAAACTGGATTTGAATTGCGTGAGGCCCGCGCCGCCGGACAGGGTTCCCAACTTTCCCCAAAACCAATGCGCCAACCGTGAGGCCGAAGGCGCGGGTTGCCATGGCACGGAGGCGAGGGAAAGACGGGGGATATTCTCAATCGCTGCGGTCTTGATCGCCTCAGCTACCAACGCATGCATGGTTCCGTCGGGGATGCTGCTGGCGTGGCGCATGAGGTCAAGCGTCCATTCCGCGGCCACCGTTGAAAAGTTCACAAACCCCACAAGATTGTCGTTTTTGTAGGCGAGAAAACAGCGCTGGGTCTGCACATAGGCTGGATCATATATTCCCATGGTAAACCCACGTTCGCCGCCGTGGGTGTCGGACCATTCGCGCGCAACGCGCGTCATTTCGCCCAAAGTGAGATGAAGGTCTGCGTGATTAAACAGCGGCTTAAGGGAAATGCCTGCCTTTTGCGCTTTGCGTAATTTGCGGCGTAACTGGCTGTATTCTGGGGTCTGGAGGCAGAACTCGGTGGGTGTAAGCCATGCTTCGCGGCTGACGGGGGTGACAGCCATGCCAAATTTGCGCGCTTCAAGCGCCATGCGGCCGCTGATTTTATACAAAAACGGCAAGTGATTGTCAGCTTCAGCCATGTTCTTAAAGGACGCCAATAGGCTTTGCGGATGCGTCGCAACAAGAGGGTCGCCCAATGCGATGAGCGCCTGTCCCCGAGATGCCGTGAGAAAACACCCTGCCGAATTCGGCGCATGCAGCAATGCTTTGTCGCCTTGGCGTAAAAGATTGGCTTCGGCGCGCGGGGCACTATGGATCAAAGCCTCGAGGCGCGAGGGAAACCATGCGATTCCGCCAGTTTGAGGCAGCATCCTTTTGTTTGGCTTGTCGCGCTGAAGAAATGGGCCGCGCGCGAGGGTTATTGCCCCCAAGAGCGCAGGCAATGCATAGTACAGGGTGCGATAGGCAAGGATCGCCCCAAGGAGCGGCTCTGCTGGCACAAAGGGCAGGAGCATGAGGAGCGTGACCTCAAACGGGCCGATGCCTCCTGGTGTGCCTGACACCAATGCCACCCCAAAGGCAATAAGAAAGGCGGGATAGAGCTGACTGAAACCAAGCTCAAGCGCGGGCGGAAGCAGAGCGAAAAGCGCACCGGACGCTGCCAAAGTATCGGCCGCCGCAAGGCCCGTTATTGCGAAAATTGCAGAGACACTTGGCCAATTAAGCCTATGCCCTCTAAAGGAAACATGAGATTGTAAAAGGGAAGCGGTAACGAGCGCAATGAGCCCGATTGGCGGGAGCAAAAGGAGCGGGACAAGATACCCAAAACTAAGGTCTGCAATTCCAACGGGCAGAGGGAAAAGGAGCGCGGCGAAGGACATAACAACCGCCAGTCCTGCCAAAAACGAGACAGCGACAGCCGCAGAAATCTGTGTGGCTTGAAGGAAACTGATTTCAGGGAGAAGGCGCCAGCGTGTTAATGCACCGGTGAAAAGCCCAAATCCCGTGGTTTGCGAAACAGCAATTGCGGCGATTCCTGCGCGAGAAGCGATTTTATTGCCCACTTGTGTGCGAAAATGACGGTGGATAACGGCATCATACCGTCCAACCGCCCAGAAGCTCGCTGCGGTAGCAACGGTTGCCATTCCCCACTGTACGCCTGAGACAGTTTGCACGGCCGCCCAAATTTGTGAGACATCCAAGGCGACCATATTGTCGAGGAAAAGGGCAACGAAGCCAATCGCCAACACAATGGGGGCGGCTTGTCTCGCAATTTGGTGCCGCATAAAGAGAGTGGCTAGATTTTTGCGGGCCATCTTAGGAGGTGGCTCAAACGACATGGAATCTATCTTTGCCGTAGTTCCATTCGACCCTCGATCAATCGAAGTGTTCACATTGTTCCCCATCGCCGTCCCTTTTATCCACCGCTAGTAGGTGTAAGGGAACTATCTTAGGGGGGAGTTAACATATAGAATTGTAACAAAAAAAACGCGCCACCTAGGGATAGGGGCGCGTTTAATTTTACTCGATTAGAAAGCCTATTTGACTTCTTTCAACACTTGGGTTTGCGCCTCAACCAAGCAACTCGCCATTTTTTCGCGCACAGCGGCTTCGGTCGCAAGGTCGCCCAAATCGCCAGCAACTTTGCGCACAACATCGTCATGGCCAGCTTCTTCGAAATCGGCTTTCACAACTTCGAGCGAATAAGTCGTTGCGTCATTGCCCGTTTTTCCAAGCAAGGCTGCGGCCCAAAGGCCAACGAGTTTGTTACGACGGGCGATGGCTTTGAACTGCATATCGGCGTCGTGAGCGAATTTGGCTTCAAAAGCGTTTTCGCGATCGTCAAATGTTGTCATGTTCTTTCCTCGGGCTTGTGTGCAAGGGTGTTAATTCGTTCCCCTAACATATGCCAACTCACGCGCAAAGCCGCAAGGGCGATGCGCAACCTTGCGGCAAAGCATCCCATGGCGTATAGGGCGCGAAGGGGCACAAGACTCACCTCACGTGCCAAACCGCAGCATCCGAAGATCGGAACCCGAATGGCACGTCGCACAAAGATTTACGAAGGCAAAGCAAAAACTCTGTATGAAGGCCCTGAGCCTGACACTTTAGTGCAGTATTTCAAGGATGATGCCACCGCTTTTAACGCCGAGAAGAAGGCTGTGATTGACGGAAAAGGTGTTCTGAATAACCGCCTGAGCGAATATTTTATGGTCGGTCTTGAGCAAATCGGCGTGCCGACTCACTTCCTCAAACGCCTCAATATGCGCGAGCAATTGATCCGTCGGGTCGAAATTATACCGCTCGAAGTAATCGTGCGCAATTTCGCTGCGGGCTCGTTTTCCAAGCGGATGGGAATCGAAGAGGGCACACCAATGCCGCGTCCGATTGTCGAGTTTTCCTACAAAGACGACTCACTTGGCGATCCATTGGTACCCGAAGAATACGTCATCGCTTTCGGCTGGGCCTCCCAGCAGGAGCTTGATGACATTGTCGCGCTTGCACTACGGGTAAACGACTTTCTGTCGGGCGTTATGTATGGCGTTGGCATCAAGCTGGTTGATTTCAAAATCGAACTGGGCCGCGTTTATGACGGCGATTTCATGCGCCTTGTTGTGGCCGATGAAATTAGCCCTGATAGCTGTCGTTTGTGGGACATCGAGACAGGCCGTAAGCTCGACAAAGACGTCTTCCGCCAAGATCTCGGCGATTTGGCCGATGCCTATACCGAAGTGGCGACACGTTTGGGCGTTATGCCCTCCAACGTGACGCACCCTTCTGGTAAACCGACGCTGATTAATTAAGCCTCCTCGAAAAATAAGGAAAGTCCTGCCATGAAAGCCCGTGTACATGTGATGCTGAAAAACGGTGTTCTTGATCCCCAAGGCGCAGCCGTGCGTCATGCGCTTGGCACCCTCGGATTTGAGGGTGTGAACGATGTGCGCCAAGGCAAAGTGATTGAACTTGACCTTGCCGATGGCACGTCTGAGGCGACGATCACTGAGATGTGCGACAAGCTGCTCGCAAATACTGTGATCGAAAGCTACACGATCGAGATCGCCTAATGCGCGCCGCCGTCCTTCGGGAATACAACGCGGATCTGTCTTTGGAAGAGGTCACCGATCCGACCTGTCCCGAAGATGGCGTTGTGCTCGAAGTGATGGCCTGCGGCGTCTGCCGTTCGGATTGGCACGGGTGGGTCGGGGAACATCCTCGCGTCAAACCGGGCCAAATTCCGGGGCATGAATATTGCGGAACGGTTGTTGAGGCTGGTGCGCGGGCGAAATTCGCCATTGGGGACCGCCTCGTTGCGCCCTTTATTCTGGCCTGTGGTGCCTGTCCGTCTTGCCAGTCGGGACATCAAAATACCTGCCCAAATCAACGGCTTCCGGGGTTTATCGAACCCGGAGCCTTCGCACAATATATCGCCGTTCCTTTCGACCACAACTTAGCTATTTTGCCCGACACACTCTCTCCCACCGTCGCTGCGGGACTTGGGTGTCGCGTCACGACTGCGTGGCACGCGCTCACGGGGCGCGCCGCGGTACAGGCGGGCGAATGGGTTGCTGTGCATGGAACGGGGGGCGTTGGCCTCTCGGCGTTTCTGTTGGCTAAGGCCCTTGGTGCGCGGGTTGTTGTTGTTGATATCGTTGAGGAAAAACTCACCCACGCGCTCAGCCTCGGAGCGGACGCGGCCGTGAATGCCTTGGCGGGTGATACTGCCCTTGCTATCCGCGAGATTACAGGCGGCGGCGCGCATGTGAGCATCGAAGCCCTCGGCATCGAAGCGACCACAAACGCCAGCATCGAGTGTTTGCGGCCCTTGGGCAGACACGTTCAGGTTGGGATGCCTGTGGGCCATACTGCCAAGATGCAAATCAATATGAATGCTGTTTATATGGGCAACCTCGCCCTATTCGGCACGCGTGGCATGCCATCGTGGCGCTATCCTAGCTTGTTGTCGCTTATCGAGAGTGGTGCCGTGGATATGACGCCTTTGGTTGCCCGTGAAATACCTCTATCCTCCGCGAGTGACGAGCTGCGCGCCTTTAACGGGCCAACCGCGCCCGGTGTGGCCGTCATTACTGATTTTACTGCCTAAAAAGGACCATCTGCCATGAAAGCTGCTGTCATTGTCTTCCCCGGTTCCAACTGTGATCGCGACCTTGCGGTGGCTTTACGCGAAAGCGGAGCCGATGTGGAAATGGTCTGGCACAAAGACACAACCCTGCCTTCTGGCCTCGATTTTGTCGGTGTTCCGGGCGGGTTTAGTTTTGGTGATTACCTGCGTTGTGGTGCGATTGCCGCGCAAAGCCCAATTTGCCGCTCTGTGGTGGATTTTGCCAATAAGGGCGGCCATGTTTTTGGCGTGTGTAACGGCTTTCAAATCCTTGCAGAAACCGGCCTGCTTCCGGGGGCACTGCTGCGTAACGCTGGCTTGAAATACATCTGCAAAACCGTGCCGCTTGTCGTTGAAAACGCCGACACGCTATTTACGCGCGGCTATGAGGCTGGCCAAGTGATCGACATCCCGATTGCCCACCATGACGGCAATTATACAGCTGACGCCCAGACCATTGAACGTCTTCAGGGTGAGGGGCGCGTGGCTTTCACATATGGCGACAACCCCAATGGCTCCACAGCCGATATTGCGGGTGTGCTAAGTGAAAATAAACGGGTTTTGGGCATGATGCCTCATCCTGAGCGCGCTTTTGACGCCAGCCATGTTGGCACTGACGGACAAGCGTTCTTTCGCTCAATTGTGAGCGAATTGGTTAGCGCATAGACGCAACGTCTTGAGCCTTTACGGCGTAGGGGGTATCGTTGGCTATGGCTAAAGATGCGCCCCATTCACCCGATCCTTTAAGTGCTGTCCCGTCGATGGGGGGGGACGTTGGGCTGAGCCGTAGCACAAGAAGCGGTGCAAGTTCTGGACTAAGATCTTCAGAAATCCCATTGAGGCGTGTTGCAAAAACGGGCTGGATGGCCCGTGGTTTGCTGATCCTTGCCATTGCCATCGGGGCGGGCATAATCTGGTCTACCAATACACTTTTGACCGAACGATATACCGAAACGACCCGCAGTCGTGCACAGGTGCGGCTCGCGCTTTATTCGGGCAATATTGTGGGCGAAATCAGACGTAGCGCTATTGTTCCACGCCTGTTGGCACGTGACCCTGTCCTGACGGGCGCGTTGAATTCATCCGACTTTACGCAGTCAAGTCAGCAGCTGATCACATATGCCGAAGAGATCGGCATCGCGGGTTTGCAATTGTTGGATGAAAGCGGACGTGTGGTTGCAGCCACCGACCGCAATCTCCTTGGGGGAAATGCGCGCAACTCTGAAGCCTTTGTCGCAGCCGTTCGCACGGATGGCGCGATTTTTGGCGTGTCCCAAAATGAGACGGGCGCGTCAAAATTCACTTATTCCCAGAAGTTAGTCTCCAACGGCACCCTTATCGGGGTCATCGTTGTGGATGTGGATTTACGCCAGTTTGAGGCCTCCTGGAAAGGGACAACGGATGCGGTGATCGTAACCAATTCCGAAGGAAATATCATCCTTTCAACCGAACCCCTTTGGCGTGGTTTGACCGAGAAAGAAGCCCTGAAAACCAAAAGTGCGCCGTCCGCGATCACTCGCGCTTTGAATGCAACTCGCGATTGGGCTGAGGTTGGTTGGGGCGATTTGCCCGTGGAAGCCTATCTTCAGGGTGAGGCCTTAATGCGCCAAGAAGTGCGGGTGCCGTTCCAAGGATGGAAGCTCACCAGTTTCACCACATTTGCCTCGGTGCGCGACAAGGTGAACGGTGTTTTAGCCCTCGAAATTATGGGCGGGGCGATATTGATCGCGCTTGGCTTTTATTTCACCTCTCGGCGTGCGCGCTTAAGTTCCGTGTTTTTCCAGAACGAGTCGGCGGAACTTCGCCAGCTAAACCAGCGCCTTCAGCGCGAAATTGCCGAGCGTGAGAAGGTTGAAAAACACCTCGATATGGCCGAACAAACCCTTGCTCAAAGCTCTAAACTCGCAGCCTTGGGCGAGATGTCGGCGGCGGTTTCGCATGAGTTGAATCAACCCCTCGCCGCGATGAAAACCTACCTCGCTGGGGCCAAGCTTTTGCTCGTCAGAAAACGTCCAGAGGAGGCCCAAGCCAGCTTCCAGCGGATCGACGATTTGATCGAACGTATGGGGGCGATTACCAAGCAACTCAAGAGCTATGCGCGCAAGGGCGGGGACACGTTTCAACCCTTTGATATAAGATCCGCGCTCTCTTCTGCCTTGTCGATGATGGAGCCACAACTCAAGCAACGGCACGTTCAAATTACCCGTACAATTCCACGCGATCCTGTGATTATTTTGGCCGACCAGATGCGTCTAGAGCAAGTCATTATTAACCTGTTTAGAAACGCCTTGGACGCGACGAAAACCGCAAAGAACCCGCATATCGAAATCCTGTTAACAGTCGGCGAAACCGCCGTTTTATCGTTGCGGGATAATGGGCCAGGGATTGACGATCTTGACGCGTTGTTTGAGCCATTTTACACTACAAAAGCGCCGGGCGACGGTGTGGGCTTGGGGCTTGCTATCTCCAGCGGGATCGTAAACGATTTCGGGGGGCGGTTGACCGCTCGAAATGCCGCCAAAGGGGGGGCTGTATTTGAAGTGACGCTCCCCATATTAAATGATGAATACACATCAGCCGAGTGAGGACTAAATGGCCAAAGCCATGAAGATTGCCATCGTTGACGATGAAAAAGACATGCGTCAATCGATAAGCCAGTGGTTGGCTCTGTCGGGTTTCGACACTGAAACGCATGCCAGTGCGACAGAGGCTCTTAAATCTGTTGGGGCCGATTATCCCGGAATTGTTGTTTCCGACATTCGGATGCCTGGGATGGATGGAATGGCGCTGTTGCGCAAGTTGATGAGTATCGACTCGGGCTTGCCAGTGATCCTAATTACGGGACACGGCGATGTGCCAATGGCAGTGGAAGCGATGCGGATCGGGGCGTATGATTTCTTAGAGAAGCCTTTCAACCCCGATGTCATGACCGAAATGGCGAAAAAAGCGACTCAAGCGCGTCGATTGACACTTGATAGCCGTGCGCTGCGCCGCGAATTGGGCGACGGCGGAGCGGTGATGAAGAAACTCATCGGTGCCAGCCCAGAAATGGAGCGGCTGCGCGAAGATATCCTTGATCTTGGGCAAGCCGATGGCCACGTACTAATCGAGGGCGAAACGGGTACGGGTAAAACACTGGTGGCCCACGCGCTGCATGCCGTCGGATCCCGTGCGGGCAAGAAATTTAAGTTGGTGTCCTGCGCCGCTTTTGAGGAAGAAGAATTGGCGCGGCGGTTGTTTGGCCCTATTGATGACGGCGGCAACCAACCGCTGGTCGAAGACGCGCGCGGCGGCACGTTGGTGCTCGAAGATATCGAGGCGCTTAGCCAAGGGCTTCAGGCGCGTTTGCTGACGTTTATGAATGAACAGGGAACTCCCGCAGAAACGCGGATTATCGCGATTTGCAACTTGCAAGAGCAGGGGAAAACCTGTGAAGACGCCCTGCGGCCCGATCTGTTTTACCGCCTGTCTGCGTTGAAAATAACTTTGCCGCCATTGCGTCAGCGGGGCGAGGACATCCTGTTGTTGTTCACGCGCCTATCCGAACAATTCGCCGAAGAATATGGCTGTGACGCCCCGCAAGTGAGCGCACAAGAGGCCGCACAATTATTGCAATCGCCCTGGCCCGGAAATGTGCGCCAGTTGATTAACGTCGCTGAACGGGCGGTCCTGCAAAACCGTCGTGGTTCGGGCACCATTGCAAGCCTGCTGATGGCAGATAATGACGATGTGGCTCCGACGATGACCACCGATGGCAAGCCCCTCAAGGAATATGTGGAAGCGTTTGAGCGGATGCTGATCGACAATACAATGCGCCGCCACAAGGGTAGCATCGTGAACGTTATGGAAGAGCTTTGCCTTCCCCGTCGGACGCTAAATGAGAAAATGGCCAAATACACTTTGACCAGATCGGACTATATTTAAAACACGTCCCAAATGCGGCAGAACGGGCTTTGATGTCACGTCATTTACCGCCTTTGGGAAAGGGAATGAAGGGAGCGCACGCACAGGTTGTGTCGTGCGCATTTTCCCCATTGTCTTTTATCCCCAATACCAACTAGTATCGTTTTACGGCGGGCCGTCCAATGGGGACTGTACCGTACGGAGAGTTTCGCTGCGACCGGCGGGACGGGGCCATGGCTCTGACGACGGCGCAGACCGATTAGGCCGCAAGGCTGCAAATTTGCCCGTGAGGCCGCGAGCCGGCCCGGGCGCATGAACGGATGTTTATATCATTACTGATACAGAACATCGGAGCAGAAACGCGAATGAGATGCGACGGAAGACAGAGGCAAAGAGTTGAGGTCGGCATTGCCGGCCCCATAACTTTGCCATTTACCCGTGACGCATCCTTCGCCCAAATCAGACACCCGGCACGACGCACCGCCCTTATCGGGGGGCGTGTTTTGCACGTGTGCAAAGAGTTCAAATGGCTAAGAAAATGCTTATCGACGCCACCCACGCAGAGGAAACTCGCGTTGTGGTGGTTGACGGAACCAAAGTTGAGGAATTTGACTTTGAGGCCGAAAATAGACGCCAGCTAGCTGGCAATATATATCTTGCAAAAGTAACGCGGGTTGAACCGTCGCTTCAAGCGGCGTTTATTGATTATGGCGGAAACCGCCATGGTTTCCTCGCTTTCTCCGAGATTCATCCGGATTACTATCAAATCCCCATAGCCGATCGCGAAGCGCTTTTGGCCGAGGAAGCTGCCTATGCTAAGTCGCTTCAGGACGATGACGAGCAACCCGACCCAAAACGTCGCCGTCGTCGCCGGAGCGGAAAAGCCGCCGAAGCCAAGTCGGGCGACGCAGTTGAGACTAAAGAAATCACAGAAGACACGCCGAAAAAAGAATCCGACGGGCCATCTAGCATGGACGTCGTCGATTTTGGCGAAGACGACGACAGCCAAAACGCCGATGCGTTTGAAGGCAGCTCTCCGATGGAATTGGTGGCCGAAACACCGGTCGATACACCCGCGGCAGACGAACCCGAAGATGAAGATACTTCGCCAGCTGTAAAAACAGACGCCTCCGACGAGGATGACTCGGATGATGGTGACGACGACGACGCGCCTTTGCAAGCGACCGACAAAGACGACAGTATCGAGTCTGTTGCAGATGAAGATGTGCAAGACGAAGTGCGCGCTCCGCGTAAATTCCGTCCACGGAAATACAAAATTCAAGAAGTGATTAAAGTTCGCCAAATTCTTTTGGTTCAAGTCGTGAAAGAAGAGCGTGGCAACAAAGGCGCCGCGCTTACAACATACTTGTCTTTAGCTGGTCGCTACTGCGTCTTGATGCCGAACACCGCACGCGGTGGTGGCATTTCTCGCAAAATCACAAATATCGCTGATCGCAAAAAGCTCAAACAAATCGCGCAAGAGATCGACGTTCCAGAAGGGGCAGGGCTCATTGTGCGTACGGCTGGGGCCGAACGGACCAAGCCAGAAATCAAGCGTGACTATGAATACCTTCAACGTTTGTGGGAGCAAATTCGCTCTCTAACGCTTAAATCCATCGCCCCTGCCAAGATCTATGAAGAGGGGGATCTCGTCAAACGGACGATCCGCGACCTTTATAACAGCGAAATCGATGAGGTTTTGGTCGAAGGCGAAGCGGGCTATCGCGTGGCCAAGGACTTCATGAAAATGATCATGCCGTCCCATGCGAAAAACGTAAAACGCTACACCGATCCGTTGCCATTGTTCGCGCGTTTCCAAGTCGAGACCTATCTCGCGGGAATGTTTAATCCGACAGTGCAGCTGAAATCGGGTGGGTACATCGTTATCGATGTGACCGAGGCACTTGTTGCTGTGGACGTGAACTCTGGTCGTGCCACAAAAGAAGGCTCAATCGAGGATACGGCCACAAAGACCAACCTTGAAGCCGCAGAAGAAGTGGCGCGTCAAGTACGCTTGCGCGATCTAGCTGGCTTGATCGTCATCGACTTTATTGACATGGAAGATCGCCGCAACAATGCAGCCGTTGAAAAACGGATGAAAGACAAATTGAAAACCGATCGCGCTCGTATTCAAGTCGGTCGGATTTCTGGTTTCGGCCTTATGGAAATGTCGCGCCAGCGCTTGCGTCCGGGGATGCTCGAAGCAACCACACAACCTTGTCACCATTGTCACGGCACGGGCCTGATCCGCTCCGACGACAATCTCGCGCTCGCGATTCTACGACAGCTCGAGGAAGAGGGTGTCCGCCGTCGGGCGCGCGAAGTACTGCTCAAAGCGCCAGTGGGTATCATGAATTTCCTCGTGAATAATAAGCGCGAGCATATCGCGCAGATTGAAGCACGGTATGGTCTGTCTGTGCGCATCGAAGCTGACCCTTTCCTTGTCAGCCCAGATTTCAGCATTGAACGTTTCAAAACTGCTACGCGCAATTTGCGTCCTGTTGAAACCGCAGTTGTCTCTGCTGATGCTTCGTTGATGGATGATTTGGACGAAGAAATTGAAGCGCTGGAGGTCGAAGAAGAAGTTGTTGTGGCACCGGTTGTCGCGGAAGCTCCGAGTGACGGACCATCCCTAAACGAAGACGGAACCCCCAAGAAACGCCGTCGCCGCCGCCGCCGTCGGAGAGGTGGGAATGGTGGCGATGCCTCCAATTCCGAAGGCAACAATCAAGCCCCGCAAGACGCAAGTTCGGATGGTGAAAATACAGCGCCGACTGTGGAATCAACTTCTGGCGCGGATTCGGAAGCACCGTCGGTCAACTCTCAGGAGCAGGTGGCCGAGGTTAGCGAAGAAGCTTCAGGAAAGCGTCGCCGTGCCCCGCGTCGGAAGAAATCTGATGCGGTGGCTGAGGGAACGAATGAAACGGCTGTAGGCGACGTCGCAGCTTCGGAAACATCTCCAGAAGTTGAACCAGGCGGTTCACAAATTGACTCAATTGATACGACCGTCAAAAAACCGGTGCGAAAACGTGCGCCGCGTAAAAAACCTGTGGTCGAAGCACTTGCCGATGCCAATCATGCCGAAGAAAGCAGTGACAATGTTGCACCTGTGACCGAACCTCCTTCGGAAACAGTGCAAGAGGTTGAAAAACCCAAAACACCTCGCAAACGCGCGCCGCGAAAACCAAAAGTTGCGGCTGGCGAGGAGAGTACTGCGGAAGTGGCGGAGGTGACTTCCGCGCCTAAACCGCCGCGTAAGCGCGCGAAAGCGGTTCCGAAAGCTAAGAAAGATACGATTGTTGAAGTCGTGTCCGAACCAGTAGTTGAAGCAACAAGTGAGAGTGCTGTTCTTGCAGAAAACGTTCCAGCCAAACCTAAGAAATTGGGTTGGTGGTCAGCCGGTAAATAGTGGTGGCTTGAGACATGAAATGACGAAAAAGGCCCCTAGTGATCTAGGGGCCTTTTTCGTCTACGCTGTCGCCCGCTAGGAGTTGGTTTGCGTTACCTAGTGTCATTTTCGTATTTCAAGTTGATATTTATTAGAACAGCGTCAAGTTACCTTCACCGTTGTTCTCTGTGGCCTCAAACGTATCCGCATCGTTCCCCTCAAGACGGCCGGTAAGGCTTGTGAGGCGAAGCGTTTCCCTCAATTGAATAGACGTAACATATTGTTCCGAGGTCCCATTGGTTGCATCTGATAGGAGGATCGACAGTTTGCTAAGGTCTTCAAGTTTCTGCTGCATCCGGTCCAAAGCCTGAAATTCTATGATTGGCACATCACACAAATCCGAAACCTGATCCATTGTTCTACCTAGCGCATGTTGAACTGAACTTGCGGATTCTGCGATTCCGGAAAGCTCAATAGCAACACGCCCCAGTAAGACACTCACATCGATATTTGCGTGTTCAAGGTCTTCGTTTGGTGTTTGGATCGTTGTGGTTTTCAAAGCTACAGTCGCCCTACAACGGCTTCTATGCATGCCCTCAGTTGGACTGGATCAAAAGGCTTTTTTAGGAAATTATTCATTCCCAATTGTTTACCCTTTTCAATGATCTCACGATCTGCACGTCCAGTAATCAGAATAAATCCGACACCTTTTGTTTTTGGTCCCTGACGTAATGCGTGTAAAAGGTGCAAACCATCCATGCCAGGCATGTTATAATCAGAAATGACAAGATGAACTGGCGAACGTTCTAAGGCAACAAGGGCAGCTTGCCCGTCTGCAACACTACCAACATTTCTAACGCCAAACCCATCCAAAGCCTGAGTGAGAAGCCCTCGACTTGTGGACATGTCATCCACAACCATGACGCGTAATTGATCTCTTAAAGACATGGCTTTTTCCTTTACCAATATTGCTCGTTTGCGACAGTTTGTCGTTTTAAGTAGTTGGACGAGGGCTTCGTCTGTATATTGTCATGCCACGATTCTCGAAATCGGTGTTCGATGTTTCCGGAACGCGTTCAGAGTGCCCGACGAATAACCATCCCTCTGGCGCAAGCGCGTTTTGAAATCGTGGCCAAAGTTTGTTTTGAGTTTTGTCATCGAAGTAAATCACCGTATTTCGGCAAAAGATAATATCAAAACTTCCGGATATTGGCCATTTTTCCAATAAATTCAGTTCCCGAAACGTGGTTAGAGATAGCAGATCTGGGTGTGCTTGGAATTTTCCCAGCTCTGTCGAACTCGGGTTGTCGAAGTACTTTTTGCGGAGTTCTTGTGGAATTGCACTCAACTGCCGTTCATCGAATGTGCCATTTTTTCCAACAATCAAAACTTTCGGATCGATATCTGAAGCCAAAATTTTAACATCAAGGCTTGAAGCTTGCGGAAGGATTTCGAGTAGCGTCATTCCAATGGAATAGGCCTCCATTCCCACAGAGCAGCCTGCAGACCATATACGAATTCTGTTCCCAGCTTTGGCACGACGCGCTAGATCGGGAAAAACGTCGGTTTTCAAGTATTCAAAGTGATGATTTTCCCTAAAAAAACTCGAGATATTTGTTGTCAGCGCAGAAATCATGAGCCGCAACTCATTCTTTCCATCCGGAGATGAAACGAACTGGCAGTAGTCGTCAAAGTTTACGATATTGGTTTCGCGAAGACGTTTGACCAGCCGTGAAGATACAAGTGCGGATTTCGAAACTGGAAACACCAGCCCAGCTTCTTTGTGGGCCAGGGACGAAATAATCGCAAATTGGTCGGGAGTCATCTCGCCAACGTCGTCTGCAGCGCTGGGGTTAAGTGCGTTCATACGACCTCCAGCGGAGCTGAAAGTAATGCCGCACGCAAGTCTAGAACGCGTAGCATACGGTCGTCTACAATCGTCAACGCGCTTACAAAGTTTTGGTTTGCGTCAGCTGCCATGTCAGGAGGCGCTTGAAGTTCATCCGTCGTAACTGTGAGGATATCGGAAACCGCATCGACAAGGAGTCCAACGACTTCGTCCTCAGATTGTACGACGATAAACACATTTCGGGCCGAAGTTTCAGTCATGTTTTGACCAAGTCTCGCAGCTAAATCTATTATCGGAAGAACGGTTCCGCGCAGATTGATCACCCCGCGCACGAAGTGAGGCGAGTGTGGCAAAGGTGTTGCCCGTGTCCATCCTCTAATTTCTCGCACCGACATGATATCGACCGCATACTCCTGTTCACCAACTCGAAACGATAATAGTTCAAGTTCTGAAATAGTTTTTTCTGTTGCTGTATTTGTCATCTGATCTAACCTGCTAATTCGATTGGGGTTTCAGAGGGAACTGTACATCCTGATGCGCCCGAAACGATGTCAACGGGATCTAGAATGAGTGCAATTTGGCCATCGCCAAGAATGGTCGCCGCGGCAATTCCTGGGACGCGACCATATCCTTCTTGGAGGCCTTTGATCACGACTTGCCTTTGGTCCCTAATCTCATCGACGACTAAAGCCGCGCGGCTTCCATCTTCGTGGGCAATGAGGAGAACGATTGAACCCACGTAGTCAGCTTGCGGTTTGCGGTAGCCAAGTTCAGACCCCAAGTCGAGAAGGGGGACGAACCCATTTCGAACCCTAACGACCGAAGTGTGTGGCCCAAATGAGCTGATATCGCCTTCGCCAAGTGTGAGCGTTTCGTCAATTGTATTTAGAGGAATGACTAGCGTTTGACCGGCAACCTGAATGACCATTCCGTCCAAAACCGCCAACGTAAGGGGCAGGCTGATTGAAAAAGTGGTTCCAACGCCAGCAGTCGAAGTAATCGTAACGCGCCCACCCAGCGATTGTATGGCACTGCGCACAACGTCCATGCCAACTCCGCGACCGGAAAGGTTGGAAATCTGATCTGCCGTCGAGAAACCTGGGAGAAAGAGAATATTATCGATTTCACTATCGGTGAGTTGCGCGTCGTCGGCGACAAGCCCTTTGGCAATCGCCTTCTCGAGGACTTTGGGGCGATTTATGCCTCCTCCGTCGTCGCTGACATCAATGACCACGCGCCCAGAGCGATGGCGCGCCGAGAGTGAAATGACACCAACGCGGGGCTTCCCAGCGGCCAATCGATCTTGGGTGTTTTCAAGCCCGTGATCAACCGCATTTCGTATCATATGTGTTAAGGGGTCAGCCAGTCGTTCTATGACCGTTTTATCCACTTCGGTGCCTTCGCCAACAGTGTCTAAATGGACCTCTTTTTCTACGGCTGCCGAAGATTCGCGCACAATTCGTGCCATGCGCTGGAAAAGCGTTTTTACTGGCTGCGCGCGGATCATCATAACGCTGTCTTGAATATCCCGCGTGAGCTGTTGTAACTCGTCCAAACCTGTAAAAACGGGGGCATTCGAGGGAAGGCCAGCTTCGGCAACACTTTGCGATAGCATTGCTTGATTTATGACCAACTCACCAACTAGATTTACAAGACGATCCACACGTTCTAGGTCCACGCGCACGGTGGCACGGGGCTTGGTTGCAATTGCCGCGGTCTCCTCTTCTGGGCGGCGGGGCCCTTCTTGTGGCACAGGTTTGACATCTAGATTTGAAGGTGTGGAATCTACTACATCATCGGGGCTTTCAGCACTGGCAGGGGCTATTGGGCTCACCTGGACTGTGCTTGGAATCGGATCTTCAGCCTTAGAGGGTAACAGTTTGTCGACCTTGGTCTGTGAAGCATCTGTCGACTGGGAAACAATTTCAAGTTCAACGGGTAGGAGTTTTGTCGCTTCAATCGTGAGCTCGCAAATGTCTGCAACAAAATCAAAAGCTTCCAATATTTGCGCTTTGCTCTCATCAGTGACGAGAATAATGTTCCACGTTAGGTAATTTTCTTCCGCAGCAAGGTCTTCGAGGTCCGGGAGGTTGCTTTGATCCACGTTGATGGACATTTTCCCCATATTTCGAAGCGTTCGGAAAATGAAAATGGGCTCGTTACCAGTGGCGTAAAGCTCACTTGTTGGTGTGAACGAAATTTTATACGCGTTCAACGGGTCTTCGTCGGGTTGAGAAACAGTCTTTTCGTTGACGGTACCGTTGCAATCTTCCGGAACCACGTCGACAGGCAAATCGGAGATGTCGGGAAAGGCAACATCCGGCTCGTCAAACGCGGGAAGATCCATGTCCAGTCCCGGCAAGTCCAGTGAGAATCCAACACCAGTTGCGACAAAATCTGCGGGATCCATTTCCTCTTCTTCTTCCTCTTCGCCACCAATAAGGTCTAGAAGAAGTTCGAGAACCTCGTTTATGGGCGTTTTGTCCGTCTCTGTCGCATCCCGCGAGGCGCGAACGATGTCACTTAGGAGGTCTGCGGCGCGAAAGAATACCTTTAGCGCATCACCCTCCGGGGCAAGTGTGCCTGATCTAACATGATCTAGAGTGGTTTCGTATCGGTGGGCAAATCGAACCAACTCATCCAAGCCAAAAGCGCCAGCGCCGCCTTTGATTGAATGGACCGCTCGGAAAACGACATTGATCGTTTCGCCGTCGCTAGAGCCGTCCTCCATGGACATAAGCCCGTCCTGCAGCGCTTCAAGGAGTTCTTCACACTCTTGAAAAAACGCGGTGCGGATTTCCGCCATTGGATCAATTTGTTCACTCATAAGAAAATCCTTATCCGGTGACCATTTGTAAGGCGCGTACCAGCTTTGACGGGTCAAAAGGTTTTACAATCCACCCCGTCGCACCCGATGCGCGAGCGCGCGCTTTTAATTCCGGTGCGCTCTCAGTTGTGAGAACCAATATCGGGATTGATCGGCGCTCTGGTATTTTGCGGACCGCATCGATAAAGCCAAAGCCATCCAAGCGGGGCATATTGATATCAGTGATAATAGCGTCAGGGGTGAAATCCTCGAGAACTTCAAGCCCATGTTGTCCATCCTCGGCTAGAGTCGGTTCAAAACCGGCTTGGCGCAGGGCCAAACTGATCATGTCGCGCATGGTTCGGCTGTCGTCTACGGCTAGGATATTTAGGCTCACTTGCTGTTCTCCTCAAAAGATTCGGGCGTAAGGCCGCAAAGGGCCAATTGATCCACACATGCGTCGGTTGAATTCACGAGTTTTAATTCGTGACCTGCACCGTGCCATTCGGAAGCTGCTGAAAGTAGAACTTGTTGGCAAAGGGTGCCAAGGTGGGTCACTTGAGAGGCATCGACATCAATGTCAGCGCCGCGAAGGGACCGCAATCGATTGGCCAATGGCTCAGCATCGCTGAGACCTAGGCGGCCTTGCAATTGAATGCGGGCGGTCATAGCGCCGCACCATGTGAATGAAGTTTCGAGTTCGCCACGTGAATCCCCTGTTGTTCCGGTCGATGAAAACAGGTGTAGGGGATGGGTTGTTAAAAATAGCTTACTTCAAGGGGAGTTTCATTTGCTCAAATTTGAGAGATGTTGCGCACAGCCAATTAATGCTGCGTAATCGTCTTCAATCGCGGTGATGGAAAAATTGTCGACAAATGTAGAGAACCGCCCCTTGTCTCGGAATGCGGTCGAAAAACCATAGTCCGCGAGATAGGGCACCATGGCGCGCGACACGCCGCCCACTAAATAGATACCGCCAAATGGCAAATGGATGAGGGCAAGATCGCCAACAACCGCACCCAAAATGCGACAGAATGTGGTAAGGGTCCGGACGGCCAGAGGGTCATCCTTTGCTACAATTGAAGCCATAATTTCGGCAGCGGATTTTATGGTTTTCTGAGCAATTTCAGCGCTATACCATGCATATATCCTCTCAAGTCCGCGCCCGGAAATAACTTCCTCCACGCCGGGAAATCCGTGGGAGCTTTGCACGTAACGACTGAGGCTCAAGTCCGCTTCGTCGCGCGCAGGCATGGTAATATGCCCACATTCGGATGGGGTTACGAGACGGCCACCGGCGGTGTCGTATACGGCGGCTGCGTTAAATCCGGTCCCGACTCCAATCACCAATTTGGCGGCATTCGGTCCGGCTTCTTTGCCTGTTGAAATCGGCGTAAGTTCGGAGGATTTGAGATGACCTAAGGCGTGACCCTGCGCTTGAAGGTCATTCAAAATTGAAACAATTTCCGCGCCCGTCGCTGCCGCCAATGAGTCTGGTTCTATCGTCCAGTTCAAATTCGTCATGGTGGCGACGCGATCTCGAACCGGACCCGCCACGGCAACACACACGCCCGAACAGTCCACATTGCCTTGTTCGGACACATATTGTTTTAGGATCGTGATAAGGTCAGGGTATTTGGCATTGCTAAAACGCTGGATTGAGGCCTCAAGAACTCGTGTCCCTTCACTTAGGGCGACGCGCGTATTTGTTCCGCCGATATCGGCCAACAAAGAATAGCGGTTCGAAGCTGTCGTATGTGTCATCGTATGGCCTTTTATCCTGCGAGTGGGGTTTATCAACCGCGCACGAATTTTCAGGGATATCTAAGTCATTTGGTGAAAAGAAAATACCCCTGTTATTCGCTCCCGACTTTGCCTCATCCGCTTAGCGCTGTGGGGCAGGGCCCGTTGAGCTCCCAACCATAAGTTCTGCCTCCCAAAGCTCTTGCACAGGTTGGGTACTGCCTGATGTAATCGATTGCAAGAGAATTTTGGCGCATTGGCTGCCCGCGTCCCTGACAGAGGACCGTGTGGCGGTAAAGGTTGGGATGCTGTCGCCATTGCGCAAATAGGACAAATCATCGTCATGGGTCACCACCGATACATCGCGTCCTATCAAAAGACCCGCACGCCCAATCGCCCGCCGAATTCCAATCGCCATCAGATAGGAGGACGCGATGATAGCGGTCGGAGGATTATCGTCTGCGAGGAGTTTCCTGCTGATATCATAGCCGAATTGTTCCGTCATTTCGGTGCTAAACATCAGGGAAGGGTCGGGTGCGATACCGCGCTCCGAAATAGCCTCGACAAAGCCCGCGCGGCGACGGGACGCAAAATCCATGGTTTCCAGCCCATTCAGTAAGGCGATGCGGCGGTGCCCTAAATCAAGCAGCAAATTGGTTGCCCGTTTAAAAGAGCGTGTATTGTTGATGTCGAGCCACGAATACCCCTTATCATTGCCCATCATGCGCCCATGCACCACAAATGGCAGGCCGATCTCCTGTAACAATGCAACGCGCGGATCGTCTTTTCTGGGGCCGTGTACGATGATCCCATCCACAGACCCACGCGCCGCCATCCGCCGATAGGCTTGCTCCTCATCATCGTCCTGAACAACAGATAACAGCATGTCATAGCCAGCATTTGAATAGGCGACCCCGGCCCCCGCGATGAAATCGCCAAAAATCGGGTTAACCATCTCGTGATTGTTGGACATGGGAATAACGTGTCCAATGGCCATTGCGCGCCCCGTTGCCAGACTTTGGGCGCGGGTATTAGGGCTGTAATGATGCTTGCGCGCCGCTGCCAGAACCTTAAGGCGCGTTTTCTCGCTCACCTCGGGATAGCCGTTTAGGGCGCGGCTCACCGTGGTTTGGCTGAGGCCAAGGATGTCAGAAAGAGATTTAAGGTTCATGGGTTTCTCAAAGCGCTTAGATTTAAGTTGGAAACGATAGACCTAAATTATTCCAAGGTCAAAGAAAACAAAAAACTTATAAAAATAAGGATATTTACCTGCATTGAAGTGGGATTTGTTCCCCGTTGACTTTTTGGAGAATCTGCGCAATTGTATTTTTCCCAAAGCGCTTTGGTTTTTGCGATTCGACTTTTCATTCACTGTGGTCGTACCCTTCAAAAGCGCTTTGGAAAAAAAACAAAGCGCTCAGCGCTACTTGGGAGGAAGAAAATGAAACACAAATTGTTGACTGGTGCGGCCGTGATCGCACTCACCGCGGGGACGGCGCAGGCCGACCTTCTGTTTACGCCGGGCGAGGGGGATTTTAACTGGGAGAGTTTCGAAGCCCTTAAGTCCATGGATTTATCCGGTGAGACAGTGACTGTATTCGGCCCGTGGCTCGGCGAAGAAAAAGACCGTTTTGAATCCGCAGCGGCCTACTTTGAAGAGGCCACAGGCATTGACGTTCAGTATTCTGGTTCCGACAGTTTTGAGCAACAAATCCTGATCGATACCGAAGCAGGTTCCCCGCCAAATATCGCAATTTTCCCTCAGCCTGGCCTTGCGGCAAACCTCGCGGCCAAAGGCTTGCTTTCGCCACTTGAAAGCACGGATGCTGACTGGGTGCGCGAAAACTACGCGGCGGGTCAGTCTTGGGTTGATTTGGCAACTTATCCCGACAAAGACGGCAACGATCAGTTCTACGGCCTGTTTTATCGTGCCGACCTGAAATCGCTGGTTTGGTATGTGCCTGAGAATTTTGAGGATGCTGGTTACGAAATTCCGCAATCGATGGAAGAGTTGAAAGCGCTTTCCGAACAAATCGTTGCGGATGGCGGCACACCATGGTGTATCGGTTTGGGATCGGGGGCCGCGACCGGCTGGCCTGCAACCGACTGGGTAGAAGATATGCTTTTGCGCACATCGCCACCTTCCGTCTATGACCAATGGGTTGCCAACGAAATCCCGTTCAATGACCCCGCGATTATTGCCGCGATCGAAGAATTCGGCGCATTCGCCCGCAACGACGCCTATGTTGCCGGTGGCGCAGGGACCGTGGCTTCCACGGACTTCCGCGATAGCCCCAAAGGTCTCTTTGAATCCCCCCCGCAATGCTATTTGCACCGTCAAGCCAGCTTCATTCCCGCGTTCTTCCCTGAAGGCACGGTTATGGGTGAAGACGCTGACTTCTTCTACTTCCCAGCCTATGCCAGCAAAGACCTCGGCAAGCCAGTTTTGGGAGCCGGAACCGTTGCGACTATCACGCAGGATTCCAAAGGGGCACGCGCCTTTATGGACTACATCAAATCGCCCCTCGCTCACGAGATTTGGATGGCACAAGGTGGCTTCCTTACTCCGCACAATGGCGTGAATCCCGCTGTATACGAAAGCGATGCACAACGCAAAATGGGGGAAATCCTCTTGGGCGCAGATACCTTCCGCTTTGATGGTTCCGACCTGATGCCCGGTGCGATCGGCGCAGGTGTTTTCTGGACCGGCATGGTGGATTACACGGGTGGGAAATCCGCCGAAGATGTGGCCGCTGACATCCAAAATACTTGGGACGGCATTAAGTAAGCCTAACGCCCTCTTAGAAGGTCCCGCGTGAATGCGGGGCCTTCGCACTCCTGAATTCCCCCACTTTCTTTTATTGGCGAGGTCGCGATGGAACAGCTTTTCTGGGCCCTTTTTACCGTTGTAGCAGGCGTCTTTGGCTGTGTGGCCTATTACTTCTTCTCCAACTATCTACTCGACTGGAAGTACCCCGCACGCGGTGTGAACGCGGGCCGCAATATCAACCGTGCTTCCGCCATTCGCCCTTGGCTCTTCCTGTTTCCGGCCATCGCTTTGTTGGCAACGTATCTGGTCTATCCGGTTGTGATGTCGATCTGGCTTTCGCTGCATGATGCCAACGGCGAGGAATTTACTGGCGCTGATAATTACAAATGGCTACTGGTCGATACAAAATTCGCGGAATCCATGCAAAACAATATGTTATGGCTGGTTGTCGTGCCCGCTGCGGCCACGTTCTTTGGCCTTATTGCCGCCGCCCTCACTGACCGAATTCGTTGGGGGAATTTCGCGAAATCCCTTATTTTTATGCCCATGGCGATCTCTTTTGTCGGGGCCTCGGTGATCTGGAAATTCGTCTATGATTACCGTGGCGAAGGCCAAGAACAAATCGGCCTGCTCAACGCAATCGTAACCTATTTTGGTGGCGCGCCACAGGCTTGGATCACCCTGCCGTTTTGGAACTCTTTCTTCTTGATGGCCATTTTGGTGTGGATCCAAACGGGCTTCGCCATGGTCATCCTTTCGGCCGCCCTGCGCGGGATTTCCGAAGAAACCATCGAGGCAGCAATTCTGGATGGTGCCAGCCCGTTGCAGATATTTTGGAAGATCAAAGTCCCTCAAATCTGGGGCACAATCGCCGTGGTCTGGACCACAATCACCATACTTGTACTCAAGGTTTTCGACATCGTTCTCGCCATGACAAACGGCCAATGGGGCACACAAGTCCTAGCGAATTTGATGTTCGATTGGATGTTTAGGGGCCTCGATAATGGCCGCGCCAGTACGGTGGCACTCGTGATCATGATCTTGGTAACCCCGATTATGATTTGGAATATACGCAATGCACGTCGGGAGATTTCATAGTGGATAATATTGCTGGTGTGAAATCGCGACTGACGTGGGTCGTGAATCTTTCGGTTTTGGTGCTCGTCGTTCTCTGGACAATTCCGACTTTTGGTTTGCTGGTAAGCTCCTTTCGGGACCGTGATCAAATCTCGACATCCGGTTGGTGGACGTCGCTATCGGCGGGAGAGCGCAATCTAACGCTGCGCGGTGCTGACCCAGATACGGCCGTTGAGGACGGCGACGGATGGCTTATCTCGGGCAGTCTTTTTCCAGAACCCGCCGTCGTCACCGCCTTCGGGATCAACGCAAATCGCCCGACTGAATTCGCTCCCGGCGACGTCGCGGAACGGCAAGGGGCCTTCATTCGGGTTGACGCCGGCGGGGCCTATCAAATCACGTCGCTTGAGAAACCAACAGGCTCGCGGGGAACCCGCATTTTTGTAACCTCTCTTGAGCAACCCAAGTTTACTTTAGACAATTATCGTAACGTTTTGTTTTCAGAGGGAATAGGCCGTAGCTTTATCAACACGTTTACCGTGACAATCCCCGCAACGATCATCCCAATCCTCATTGCGGCATTTGCGGCTTATGCCCTTGCATGGATGGAGTTTCCGGGACGATCGCTCTTGATTGCAACGGTCGTTGGACTGCTGGTGGTACCGCTTCAAATGGCTCTGATCCCGCTGCTCAAGCTGCACAATGAGATCGGAATTGGCAAAGATTATCTCGGTATTTGGCTGGCTCATACGGGCTTTGGCCTCCCCATGGCGATCTATCTTTTACGTAATTATATCGCGGGGTTACCGCGAGAAATCATCGAAAGTGCCCGCGTTGATGGCGCCACGGACTTCGATATTTTTCGAAAAATCGTCTTGCCTCTGTCCTTTCCAGCCCTCGCAAGTTTCGCGATTTTCCAATTCCTATGGGTGTGGAACGATTTGCTTGTGGCGACGGTTTTTCTTGGAAACAACGAAGATCAATTGGTGATGACGGGACGTCTGCGCGAACTTTTGGGCAGTCGAGGGGGGGATTGGGAAATCCTTGCCGCCTCGGCCTTTGTCTCCATTGCGGTACCGCTCGGCGTCTTTTTCGGGCTTCAAAAATACCTCGTCCGTGGGTTGCTCTCGGGCTCGGTCAAAGGTGGATAACATGAGCAAAGTTGAGAATATGATTCCGTCAGAAACAAATCCAGACTGGTGGCGCGGAGCCGTCATCTATCAAATATACCCGCGTAGTTTTCAAGATAGTACCGGCGACGGCATCGGAGATTTACCCGGTATTACCAATAGGTTAGACTATATTTCTAACCTCGGGGTCGATGCTATCTGGATTTCGCCGTTTTTCACTTCGCCGATGAAGGATTTCGGATATGATGTGAGCGATTATTGCGATGTTGATGCGATGTTTGGCACGTTGAGCGATTTTGATGCGCTGGTCTCCAAGGCGCATTCTCTTGGTTTGAAAGTCATGATTGACCTTGTCCTTTCGCATACATCAGACCAGCACGATTGGTTCAAGGAAAGTCGGCAATCTACTGATAACCAAAAAGAAAACTGGTACGTTTGGGCCGACCCTAAGCCGGATGGAACACCTCCAAACAACTGGTTGTCAATCTTCGGTGGACCCGCTTGGACGTGGGACGCGAGGCGTTGCCAGTATTATTTGCACAACTTTTTAACCAGCCAGCCTGACCTCAATCTCCATGAACCTGCGGTTCAGGAAGCCTTGTTGGATGTGGCGCGGTTTTGGCTTAAGCGCGGGGTAGACGGGTTTCGCCTTGATACCATCAATTTCTACTTTGCAGACAAAGAGTTACGTGACAATCCTGCGTTGCCAAAGGAAGCGCGGAACGATTCAATTGCGCCTTCGGTGAACCCTTATAATCATCAGGAGCATATCTACTCCAAAAATCAGCCGGAAAACATTGATTTCCTTCGTAAATTTCGCGCAGTGATGGTGCCATACGGGGCCGCCGCAGTTGGCGAAGTGGGCGATGCGCAGCGTGGTCTTGAAATCATGGGGCAATATACGGCTGGCGACGACTTGATGCAGATGTGCTATGCCTTTGAATTCCTTTCACAAACGCCGCTGACTGCGACACGGGTTGCCGAGGTTTTGAATGAGGTCGAACGGGTCGCTTCGGATGGATGGGCATGCTGGGCCTTTTCCAATCATGATGTCGCACGCCATGCCAGTCGCTGGAATTTGTCGGAAGGGGCGAAACGCCTGTTTCCCATCCTTATCAGTAGTTTGCGGGGATCAGTTTGCCTGTATCAAGGCGAAGAACTGGGTTTGGAAGAGGCGGACGTTGCCTTTGAAGACTTGCAAGATCCCTATGGAATCCAATTTTGGCCAGAATTTAAAGGGCGCGATGGATGTCGTACCCCCATGGTTTGGGAGCCATCGAATGCAAATGCGGGATTTAGTACGCATAAGCCGTGGCTACCGGTTCCTGCGGAGCATCTTCATTTGAACGCCTCCGCCCAAGCGCTTGATCCAGCATCACTTTTCCATCACTACAAGTCCGTTTTGGCCTTCCGCTCTAAGCTTTCCGCTTTGAAAGTAGGAACGCTTACCGATCTCGAAGCGAACGGCGACATTTTGACATTCAAAAGGTCCAGCAACGATATGGAACTCTTGTGTTATTTCAATATGGGCCAGGGTGCACACAAGATCGTTGCCCCCTCAACGGGCTGGCAATTTATCGGGCAGGAAATCGGCCTCGCGCAGGATGTAAATCTCGCGCCATGGCAAGGTGCAATCTTGCGCCGCACGCACACATAGGAGGGGATAATGGCAGATCTCAAATTAACGAACATTGTCAAATCCTACGGCAATACGAATGTCCTCAAGGACATCAACCTGACCATTAAAACCGGTGAATTAATTGTGTTTGTTGGCCCGTCGGGATGTGGGAAATCAACGCTTTTACGCATGGTTGCGGGGCTTGAGCGCATCACATCGGGGTCGCTCGAAATCGACGGAACTGTCGTGAATGATGTGCCGCCTGCGGAACGTGGGATTGCCATGGTGTTTCAATCCTATGCGCTTTATCCGCATATGACGGTACGCGATAACATGGCTTTTGCCCTCGGCATTGCCAAGATGCCAAAGGCGGAAATTAACATCGCCGTAAATAGGGCCGCCGAGAAGCTCCAGCTGACCGACTATTTGGATCGGTTGCCAAAAGCACTCTCTGGCGGGCAGCGGCAACGGGTGGCGATTGGACGGGCGATTGTGCGCGATCCAAAGGTATATTTGTTTGACGAGCCGCTCTCAAACCTTGATGCGGCCCTGCGGGTGGCGACACGGATTGAGATTGCCCAACTCAAAGAGGCGATGCCCGATAGCACGATGATTTATGTGACCCATGATCAGGTGGAAGCTATGACATTGGCGACGCGGATTGTGGTTTTGGCCAACAAGGGCATTTCGCAAGTTGGTACGCCACTTGAGTTGTATGAGCGGCCCGAGAACGAATTCGTGGCGCAGTTTATCGGCTCGCCCGCGATGAATTTGATTGCGGGCGAAATCGTCGGGACGGGGGCGCAGACCACGATTGCCTTGAGTGATGACACACGGGCGGTGTCCAATGTGCCAACACGCCCTGAAGATATGGGCAAGAAGGTTAATGTCGGGGTGCGTCCGGAGGACCTTGTGCCGGCCGAGGACATTCCAGTTTATAAGGGGTCGGTTGCCATCACTGAAGCGCTTGGCGAGGTCACATTGCTGTATTTCCATAAGGATGGCCGTGACGAGACCTTCGTCGCGAAATTGCCCGGAATTCAGCAGGTTTCAAAAGGGGCAGTCGTCGCATTAACCGCACCGCCCGAGAAAATTCATGTCTTCCACGAGGGGCGTTCGTTGCTTTATCGGGACTAGGGCATCTTGTGTTACCGTAGTCGCTGTGGAAACCTCGGTTTTTTTCCCGTGGAGATTCCCAATGACCACCCCCAAAAACGAATTGATTGCCGCTCTGCGCCGTGACGAAACTTGCCTTGGATTGTGGGTCGGTTCCGCGAGTGCAACCGTGGCCGAAATCGCGGCGCAGGCTGGGTATGATTGGGTGGTTCTAGACGGGGAACACGGCCCAAATGACATAACATCCTTGCGAGACCAATTGCGGGTTCTTCAGGGGCATGTTCCCGTCGCCGTGCGAGTTGTCACTGGCGCGGATTGGATGATCAAACAGGTTCTTGATCTGGGGTTTCAGACGGTTTTGGTGCCAATGGTGGAAACCGGCGCCCAAGCGCAGGAGTTGGCGCAAGCTATGCGCTATGCGCCGCAGGGGCGTAGGGGCGTTGGCGCCATGGTGGCCCGTGTGAGTGGCTATGGCGCGGATACGACCTATATGGCGAATGCGAACCAGGAGGTTGCGTTGATGGTGCAGGTTGAATCCGCCCGTGCGATTGAGAATATCGATGCGATTGCGAATACAGAAGGCGTTGATGCCGTATTTATTGGCCCCGCTGATTTGGCGACGGATATGGGACATGTCGGGGGATATGGCCCTGAGGCGATGCACCCAGACGTTATGGCGGCAATGACCCACGCCGCCGCGCGCATTCGGGCCGCGGGCAAGCCCGTTGGGATTTTCGCAGGGAACACGGACCAAATTGCCCCTTTCGCCGCTCTTGGTGCGCGCTTTATCGCGGTCGGAAGCGACGTGATTTTGATGCGGGAAGCCTTTGCAAGTCGGGCGGCGTTGGCCCGCGCGTCCCTTGGGAAATAGACCATCGACACGAAACCGCGCTTTAGGGGTTTCTAAATGTCCGGTTCCATGCGATATGGCCTCGTCAAACGAAGCATCCAAGGAGAATCCCCATGGAAATTCGCGAGGCTCTTACCTTCGACGATGTCCTACTTGTTCCGGCCGCCTCATCGGTGTTGCCGTCTACCGCTGATACCTCAACGTTTGTGACGAAATCTATTCGTCTTAACATCCCGTTGCTGAGCTCTGCGATGGATACGGTCACCGAGGATCGCATGGCGATTGCGATGGCCCAGGCCGGCGGGATGGGTGTTATCCACCGCAATCTTGATGTTGAGGAGCAAGCGCGCCAAGTGCGCCGTGTAAAACGCTTCGAGAGCGGCATTGTTTTCAATCCCATCACCCTGCGCGCCGAGCAAACGCTGGCCGATGCCAAGGCGCTCATGGAACGCTACAGGATTTCTGGATTTCCGGTTGTGGACGGTTCCGGACGGGTTGTTGGCATTGTGACCAATCGCGATATGCGGTTTGCAACTGACGATAAAACGCCTGTTTCGGCAATGATGACGGGTACGGATCTAGCCATCTTGCGTGAACCTGCTGACCTCGCAGAGGCGCGTTCCTTGATGCAGGCCCGCCGGATCGAAAAACTCCTTGTGACGGATAGCGACGGTAAATTGACCGGTTTGCTGACCCTCAAAGACTCCGAGCAAGCCGTTTTGAACCCAGACGCCACCAAAGACGATCTTGGACGGCTGCGGGTTGCTGCGGCGACAACAACGGGCGACGCAGGATTTGAACGCACGATGGCGCTGATTGATGCTGGAGTGGATATTGTGGTGATCGACACGGCCCACGGCCACTCTGAGGGTGTTGCGCGCGCTGTTGAGCGTGCGCGGGCCGTTTCAAACGACATTCAGATCATTGCGGGCAACGTGGCCACAGCCGAGGCAACGAGGGCCTTGATCGGAGCAGGGGCGAATGCCGTCAAGGTTGGGATTGGACCCGGTTCGATTTGCACAACGCGCATGGTTGCCGGTGTGGGCGTTCCACAACTTACTGCCGTGATGGATTGTGCGCGCGGGGCGGCCGAAAGTGGTGTGCCTGTGATTGCAGATGGTGGCATCAAATTTTCGGGCGATTTCGCCAAAGCGATCGCCGCAGGCGCAAGCTGTGCCATGGTCGGCAGCATGATCGCAGGAACCGATGAAAGCCCCGGCGAAGTCATTCTCTACCAAGGCCGTAGCTTTAAGTCTTACCGTGGCATGGGCAGCCTAGGCGCTATGGCACGTGGTTCTGCGGATCGGTACTTCCAGAAAGACGCCGCCAGCGACAAACTCGTGCCCGAAGGCATTGAGGGGCAGGTGCCTTACAAAGGAACGGCCAGCAACGTCATCCACCAGTTGGTGGGCGGGCTTCGCGCGGCAATGGGCTACACGGGCAATGCGACAGTGGAAGAAATGCGCCGCAATTGTTCCTTCGTAAAAATCACGGGGGCAGGCCTCAAAGAGAGCCATGTGCATGATGTACAAATCACCCGCGAAAGCCCGAATTACCGCATCGGATAAAGAGAAGGGCGTTTATGCGCCCTTCAAAATACGCGCCCATAGGGCCGCCTGAAAGGATACCAAAATGACACCTGGTGCACGCGTCGCTTCTGCGATTGAGATTTTGGATGCCGTTTTGGCGGGGGACCCTGCGGAAAAACAACTGACGACTTGGGCGCGCTCAAATCGCTATGCGGGGTCCAAGGATCGCGTGGCGGTGCGCGACCTTGTGTTTGAAGCCTTGCGTTGCAAACAGTCGTTTTCCGTCTGGGGCGGGGAGCAAACGGGCCGCGCAATTCTAACGGGGCTATTTCGTGCGCAAGGCCTTGATCCGCAGGATGTATTTACTGGCGAAGGTTACGCGCCCAAACCCCTCTCCGAGGAGGAATTGGCCGAAGGTCACGCGCCACAGGATCACGATGCACTCGACGTTCCCGAATGGCTCGCGCCTCAATTGCAAGCGGATTTAGGCGAAGACTTCGCACCTGTCCTGACGCTGCTTCAATCCCGCGCCCCTGTGTTTTTGCGGGTGAATTTGCAAGCGACCACACGCGACGCAGCGATTGCGGCTTTGGCCGCTGAAGAGATCGTGGCAAAGGCGCACGACTTGTCCCCCTCTGCCTTGCTGGTGACGAAAAATCCACGTCGTGTACAGAATTCCAAGGTTTTCGCAGAGGGCTATGTTGAACTTCAAGACGCGGCTTCGCAATTCGTCACAGACCAAATTCCCCTCAAAAACGGCGCACGTATATTGGACTATTGTGCTGGGGGCGGTGGAAAATCCCTCGCCCTTGCGGCGCGGATGCCCAAGGGCGCGGTCTCCCTCTTTGCCCATGATATCTCCCATCTTCGTATGCGCGATGTCCCCGTTCGGGCTGAGCGCGCAGGGGTTGAGGTCACGGTTCTGGAAACTGTCGAGGTTGCGCAAAACGCCCCCTACGACGTTGTCGTGTGCGACGTGCCCTGCTCGGGGTCTGGCGCGTGGCGGCGTGCGCCAGACGGCAAATGGGCACTCACGCAGGAACGCCTTGATGAATTGACGAGTATTCAAGCGGAAATCCTTGCTAAAACAAAAGAGTACGTTGCTAAAAGCGGTGTCCTCGCGTTTTTGACATGCTCTCTGTTACGCGCCGAGAATGAGGCCCAGGTCGAGGCGTTTTTGGTGGCGAATTCCGATTGGAGATGTATGTCCCAAGAGCGGTTGACCCCCTTGGCTGGCGGAGATGGGTTCTTTGTTGCTATCTTGAAAAGGGCCTGAACGGGGCGCAATTTCGCAATAACGCAATTTTTTTGTGGTGATTGTTCACAAATTTGTATGGGGCAGCCATTTATTAATGCAAGCTTAACCAATCGTGCTTGATGCTGCATCAAGTCGAATCGAATTTGGGAGTTCCTTGTGTCAGAGAATGCGCTGTCGCCCGCCACAGCACAAAAATCGGCGTCCCTTCTGTCGATGCGAATGGTTCCGATTCTTATTGGATCTGGTGTGCTCGTAGTGTTGGGGTTTGTTGTTCCTGCACCTAAACTCGGGATCGCCTTTCTTGCTGCGGGTTTGACACTGGCATTTATGGCGTTGCTGCTGCATGCGAATACAATGCGCTCCGCACGCCGGCGCGCCAGAAGCGTAAAAGCCGTGGCGAAAGTTGTCCGCAACGAACCCTCGCCAAGCTTTCTTACTAGCCCAGACGGGGAGATTGAGTATCAAAATATAGCGGCGAATGAACGGTTTAGCTTCTGTACAGGCAGATCCCTCGCAAGCTGTTTTGGCGATCTGTTTGCAAACCCATCGTCGGTCGTCTTTCGCCTGCAAAATAAAGCGCTCGCCCTTGGCTCAGCGCGCGATGATATCGTGACGCGACGCGGGCATGTCCGTATTTCCGTACATCTATCTGGGTCGGATTTCTATGTGTGGCGCTTGGACGAACTCGCTGACCAATCTGGCTCGAGAGGCGGCGCCGAAGGTATGAGTTTACCCATGCTAACGGCGAGCAGGTCAGGAACCGTATTATTTATGAACGAATCCTTTCGCCGACTGGTGGGGGAGCGTGTGAAAACTCTGGATCGAATTTTCAATTCTTTGCCAGTTCGAAGCGGTATGGAAAACGAAATTACCACCCGAGAGGGCCCAATGCGGGCTGTTGTTGCGGAGCTTGAAAGCACCGGAGGTCGTAGAGAGATTTATATCTTGCCGCGTAACCAATCGAATGACCTCGTGACAGGAGATTGGCCGTTTTTCGACGATATCCCTGTTCCCTTGATGAAAATTACGTCCGATGGCTTGGTTGTGGCGGCGAATAAAAAGTCGCGAGACTTATTGGCAAGTGACATTCCTGAGCGCACCCCTCTTTCTGATCTTATGGAAGGTTTGGGGCGTTCAATCGTCGATTGGTTGTCGGAAGCCGCACAGGGGCGGGGAATGAACAATACGGAGTTTCTAAAAGCCAGAAATCCCGACAAAGAGGTTTTCCTTCAAGTGACATTAAGTCGTGTGATTCAAGACGGTGTTCCCCTTCTTGTGGCAGTTCTCAATGATGCGACGGAACTCAAAACACTTGAGGCACAGTTTGTGCAAAGTCAAAAGATGCAGGCGATTGGACAGCTCGCAGGCGGAGTAGCACATGATTTCAACAATCTCCTCACCGCGATTTCAGGGCACTGCGACCTGTTGCTACTGCGACATGACCAAGGAGATTCCGATTTCGCTGATCTGGTTCAAATCAACCAGAATGCCAATCGAGCAGCATCGTTGGTTGGGCAGCTTTTGGCATTTTCGCGCAAACAAAATCTAAGTCCAGAGACGATCGATCTGAGTGACACGCTTTCTGACCTTGCGCATCTTTTAAACCGCCTTGTAGGAGAGAAGGTCGTTTTATCTGTAACACATGATCCAGATCTTCAAACAATTCGTGCGGACAAAAGACAGCTTGAGCAGGTGCTTATGAACCTTGTTGTAAACGCGCGAGACGCGATGCCTGATGGTGGTGAAATTCGTGTTGAGACGCAAAGTCGCACGCTACGCGTCCCCCTTGAGAGAGATCGGGCCGTTGTTCCACCAGGAGATTATGTCATCGTTCGTGTTAGCGATGAAGGGGTCGGAATACCCGCCGATAGGTTGCCTAAAATTTTTGAACCCTTCTTCACAACGAAACGAACTGGAGAAGGGACGGGGCTTGGGCTTTCCACAGCCTACGGGATTGTGAAACAGTCGGGTGGGTTTATTTTTGTAGATAGCGTGGTTGGAAGCGGAACCTCGTTCACACTCTACTTCCCAGCATTTGACGGTCCCGTCGAGCAGCCAGTTGCCCCAATAATAAGGGATCAAAGCTATGTATCCAAAACGGGTGAAGGCGTTGTGCTCCTTGTTGAGGACGAAGCCCCCGTTCGAGCGTTTGCCTCAAGGGCGTTGCGTCTTCGAGGCTACACTGTGCTCGAAGCTGAAGATGCGGAATCGGCTCTGAAAACCTTGGAGGACAAAGAATTAACTGTTGATATCTTTGTGACCGATGTGATTATGCCTGGTATGGACGGTCCGAGTTGGGTGAAAATTGCGCTAAAAGACCGCCCAGGTGTTAAAGTCGTTTTTGTTTCAGGGTATGCTGAGGAGGATTTTTCCGACAATCAACGGCAAATACCCAATTCAGTGTTCCTTCCCAAACCTTTTTCGCTAAACGATTTGACGTCGACGGTTCAAAATCAACTCATTTAACGCCTTGCAACCTCCCAAACAGCAAACTCTTCTGCTCGCTTTCTTCGTAGCCTCTCCTCCATTTCGGAGGAGAGTACCGCACTGCCTTCTGGAGATTGATTCGTACGCGCGAGCGAGATACTGATGTTTAGACGGGCTTCAAGGAATTCAATTAGTTTGTCCAATTGCTCATATTGGAATAGATGCGTCACACCAATCGGCCCGTTATGGCGGGAAACAAAAATGGCCTGCGATCCAACGTTCGAATGGGCTGGTTTTCTATTTTTCAAGTAGCCTTCGACAAAGGTGTCAAAACTAATTCCGGCGGAACTATTGGGGCTACCGGCTAAATCTGGGCGGCTACGGTACCGATACCAACTCCCAAGCCAGTCAATCGGATTGCGAACAACCGCGACGGTTTCAATCTCTACATCAAAATTTTCAAGTATAAACGGCTTGATATAGGTATTAAATCGGACGAGTGGCATGTGTTTGAACATCGGCGGGTTGGTGATTCTCATATCCGCAATTGGCCCTAACGCCACTTCTATCGCAGAAGTTCCCGTCTTGGGGACTGCCAAGAAAACAAGTTTTTGTTTCCAGAAAACAAGCATTTAGACCCATCCTTTTCTCTCATTCTTTCTCGTAAACTACTCCTTAAGAAATTAAATAAATAGTGGTTTCAGTAAATTTGTATTGAAATGTTCTCACTTTGATCTCATAAGAGAACAAGAGGCGAACATTGTTGATGATTGCTGCCCGTGACGGGGTGTGAAATAAGGGACTGGAAAACATGGCAACGGCAGAGCTTTCAAAAATGAGCGATAAAAAATCTCAAGACAAGCAAAAGGCGCTGGATGCAGCGCTCGCGCAAATCGAGCGTCAATTTGGCAAGGGCGCAATTATGAAATTAGGCGCTGGGGCAATTGCAGAAATCGAGGCGTCTTCTACAGGATCCCTTGGTCTGGATATTGCCCTTGGCATTGGCGGTTTGCCAATGGGGCGGATCATTGAAATTTACGGTCCAGAGAGTTCCGGGAAGACGACACTGACGTTGCATTGCGTGGCGGAACGGCAAAAAACCGGAGGGGTCTGTGCTTTTGTCGATGCAGAGCATGCACTTGATCCAGTCTATGCAAAGCGTTTGGGGGTCGATATTGATGAGTTGCTGATATCTCAACCTGATACCGGTGAACAAGCCCTTGAAATTGTTGACACTCTGGTGCGTTCTGGCGCGGTTAGTATGGTCGTAGTAGATTCCGTTGCCGCGTTAACACCAAAATCCGAGCTTGAAGGCGACATGGGGGATAGTTCGGTTGGTGTTCAAGCCCGCCTCATGAGTCAAGCGATGCGAAAATTAACGGGATCGATTTCGCGCAGCAATTGCATGGTCATTTTCATTAATCAGATCCGTATGAAAATCGGCGTTATGTTTGGCAGCCCTGAGACGACTTCAGGCGGTAACGCGCTTAAATTCTATAGCTCAGTGCGTTTGGATATTCGCCGGACTGGGTCCGTGAAAGACCGCGATGAAATTGTTGGCAATTCGACCCGCGTGAAAGTCGTGAAGAACAAGGTGGCACCGCCCTTTAAGCAAGTTGAGTTTGATATCATGTTTGGTGAGGGGATTTCCAAGACAGGTGAGTTGCTAGATCTTGGTGTCGCAGCGGGTGTCGTCGACAAGTCTGGCTCATGGTTTAGCTACGGCGACGAGCGTGTCGGTCAAGGCCGCGAAAACGCCAAGGCATTCCTTGCCGATAATCCTGTGATTGCCCTTGAAATCGAAGATAAAATTCGAGCGGCTCACGGTTTGGATTTCGGTGAAAAGAAGACCAATGACAGTGATGATATTCTCGAAGCCTAAATCGTCTCAAAATTGAAGTAAAAGGCCCGCTGAACGTTCAGTGGGCCTTTCTTCGTATGGACAGGGCGCGGGTGCACAGCTAAACCAAGGAAACCATGAAAATTCTATCTGAAAGAGCGTGCCATGCCGAGCTTAAATGATATTCGATCCACTTACCTTGATTATTTCAAGGGCAACGGTCACGCGGTTGTTGACAGCTCGTCCTTGGTTCCGCGCAATGATCCCACGCTTATGTTTACAAATGCGGGTATGGTTCAATTTAAGAATGTGTTCACAGGTGTTGAAAAGCGCGACTACTCCCGCGCCACCTCGAGCCAAAAATGTGTGCGCGCTGGAGGCAAACATAATGACCTCGACAATGTTGGTTATACTGCGCGCCATCACACGTTTTTTGAAATGCTCGGGAATTTTAGTTTCGGCGATTATTTCAAGGAAGAAGCCATTCCCTTCGCGTGGGATTTACTGACCAAAGAGTTCGGGATCGACAAGGATAAACTCCTCGTTACGGTTTATCACACCGATGATGAGGCCGCGAATATTTGGAAGAAATATGCGGGCCTGTCGGATGATCGCATTATCCGCATCCCGACGGACGATAACTTTTGGTCGATGGGCGCCACAGGCCCTTGTGGACCGTGTACGGAAATTTTCTACGATCACGGCGATCACATTTGGGGTGGCCCTCCCGGTTCACCAGAAGAAGACGGCGATCGTTTTATTGAAATTTGGAACATCGTTTTCATGCAGTTCGAGCAGCAAGAAAACGGCGACCGTTTGAACTTGCCCAAGCCGTCTATTGATACGGGCATGGGGCTTGAACGAATTGCGGCCTTGCTACAGGGCAGCCATGATAATTACGACACCGACTTGTTCAAAACGCTTATCGAAGCGTCGGCAAGTGTAACGGGGCAGGCGCCTTATGGTGACAAAAACGTGCACCACCGCGTCATTGCTGACCACCTTCGCTCGACGTCATTTTTGATTGCAGAGGGTGTTATGCCAAGCAACGAAGGGCGCGGGTATGTGTTACGTCGCATCATGCGTCGCGCCATGCGGCATGCGCATCTTCTGGGGGCTAAAGATCCAGTTATGCACCAGCTCGTTCCCGCTTTGGTGAGCCAAATGGGCGGTGCGTATCCTGAGTTGTCGCAAGGCCAAGCGATGATCCAAGAGACCTTGAAGCTTGAGGAACAACGGTTCCGGCAAACGCTTGATCGGGGCCTGAAGCTCTTGGACAATGAGATTTCAGGGCTTGCAGAAGGGGAAGACCTTTCCGGTGAATCCGCCTTTAAATTGTATGATACCTATGGATTTCCGCTCGATCTGACGCAGGATGCTTTGCGGGAAAAAGGCCGCTCGGTTGCCATCGAGGGCTTTGAAAAAGCCATGGAGAACCAGAAAACAATGGCCCGCGCCGCTTGGTCGGGGTCGGGCGAAACCGCAGACGCTGCGATTTGGTTCGAACTTGCGGACGCCCATGGCAGCACCGAGTTCTTGGGCTATGAAACTGAGGTCGCTGAGGGGCAAATACTCGCGATCGTTTCTGAAGGAGCCGCACAAAATGCGGCATCCAAAGGGTCCAAAGTTCAGGTTGTCGTGAACCAAACACCGTTTTACGCGGAAAGTGGTGGCCAAATTGGCGATACGGGGCTTTTGAAAACGGGCACTGGCGCGGCCAAGATCACCGACACACGTAAAATTGGCAGCTTGTTTGTTCATTCCGCAACCGTTTCTGAGGGCGAGATTTCCACAGGGCAGGGCGCGGAACTTCAGGTTGACCACGCGCGCCGTGCGTCTATTCGGGCCAATCACTCCGCGACACACCTGCTGCACGAAGCCCTTCGCGCTCGTCTTGGTGACCATGTGGCGCAGCGTGGATCGTTGAATGCAGATGATCGTTTGCGGTTTGATTTCAGCCACGGCAAAGCGCTTGAGGCCGAAGATCTTGAACAGGTGAGTGCCGAGGTAAATGCCTTTATCCGTCAAAACACGCCTGTGGACACACGGATTATGACGCCAGATGATGCGCGCGCCCTTGGCGCCCAGGCGCTGTTTGGCGAGAAATATGGCGATGAGGTCCGCGTTGTTTCGATGGGCGTTGCCGCAGGGTCCAAAAAGGGACTGTCGGGAAATACCTATTCTCTGGAGCTTTGTGGCGGGACACATGTGAAGCGTACGGGCGATATCGGTGCGTTTATCTTGCTGTCTGACGGGGCGTCTTCGTCGGGTGTGCGTCGGATTGAAGCTCTTACGGGCGAGGGTGCGTTGGCCCATATTCGCGAGCAAACTCAGCATCTTGGTGCTCTGACGGGGATGCTCAAGGCGCAACCAGCACAGGTCCCTGACCGTGTGAAAGCTTTGATGGATGAGCGCAAATCCTTGCAAAACGAAGTGGCACAATTGCGTCGTGAGTTGGCGATGGCAGGTGCGGGCGAGGCCGCAGAAGCGCGGGACGTTAACGGCGTTGCTTTTCTTGCGCAGGTTCTGTCGGGCGTCAGCGGCAAAGACCTGCCCGATTTGGTTGCGCAGTACAAAGTGCAGATTGGATCGGGTGTGGTTTTGTTGATCGCGGATGTGGATGGCAAAGCGGCGGTCGCCGCGGGCGTTACCGATGATTTGACAGACAAGATTTCCGCCGTGAATTTGGTACAGGCTGCCGTGGCGCATCTCGGCGGTAAGGGGGGCGGTGGTCGCCCCGCGATGGCACAGGGCGGCGGCAGCGATGTTTCGCAGTCGGACGCAGCAATTAAAGCGGCAGAAGCCGTAATTGGAGGATAATATGGGTGCTCTTTGGATCGCACATGTGAAGGTAACGGATGACGTTGCTTACGGGAAATATGCGGCTCTTGCAGGACCTGCGATTGCGGACCACGGCGGGCATTTTATTGCGCGCGGCGGCGCTTATGAGCAGCTTGAGGGCAATGATCGCTCGCGCAATGTAGTGGCGAAATTTCCAAGTCTGCAGGCCGCGCATGATTGCTATCATTCCGCAGCTTATCAAGAAGCGCTGAGCCATGCACGCAATGCAAGCGAGCGCGATTTGGTGATCGTAGAAACCACCGAGTAACCTAAAAACGCAAAAGCCGCGCATTAAGCGCGGCTCATGTGAAATTATTACGCGCGCAAACAGATGTTTGCGCGCGTTTTTGTTTGGCTTAATTCGTGCGCGCGTGACGCTTGCGCTCGTGGGGGTCAAGGTGGCGTTTGCGCATACGGACGGAGCTAGGTGTAACTTCAACCAGTTCGTCGTTGTCGATATAGGCAATCGCTTCTTCCAAAGACATGCGCACAGGCGTGGTCAAACGCACCGCTTCGTCGGTTCCGCTGGCACGAACGTTTGAAAGTTTTTTCCCTTTGAGCGGGTTCACTTCCAGATCGTTTTCACGGGTGTGCTCGCCGATAATCATACCGACATAGACTTCTTCCTGAGAGCCGATGAAGAATTTTCCGCGATCTTCGAGGTTGTAAAGCGCGTAGGGAACAGACGATCCGTTTTCCATCGAAATCAACACACCAGCACGACGACCTGGGATGGCGCCTTTGTGCGGTGCCCAGCTGTGGAACACGCGGTTCATAACGCCAGTACCACGAGTATCCGTGAGGAATTCGCCGTGGTAACCGATCAGGCCACGCGCAGGAACAAGCGCAATAATGCGTGTTTTCCCGTTTGTTTGGCGCATGTCGGTCATTTCACCCTTACGCACGCCCGTGATTTTTTCAATCACAGCACCGGAGTATTCGTCGTCCACGTCGATTGTGACTTCTTCGATGGGCTCATTACGAACGCCGTCGATGTCATTGAACAAAACCTGTGGGCGCGAGATTGAAAGCTCAAAGCCTTCGCGACGCATGTTCTCGATGAGGACACCCATTTGCAATTCGCCACGACCGGCGACTTCGAAAGCGTCGCCGCCCGGAGTGTCGGTTACTTTAATCGCAACATTGCTTTCGGCTTCTTTCATCAGACGGTCGCGAATGACGCGGGACTGAACTTTTTTACCATCGCGACCAGCAAGCGGGCTGTCGTTGATGCCAAAGGTTACAGTGATCGTTGGGGGATCAATCGGCTGGGCAGGGATCGCAACCGTAACGGACGCATCACACAATGTATCGGCCACGGTGGCTTTGCTCATGCCTGCGATGGAAACGATGTCGCCTGCGACAGCTTCGTCGATGGGCTGTTGGCCAAGGCCACGGAACGCAAGGATCTTGGTTGCGCGGAATTGTTCGATTTTTGTGCCATCGCCGGAAAGCGCAACAATTGCGTCGCCGGTTTTAAGCGTACCTGTTTCCACGCGGCCCGTAAGAATACGGCCAAGGAAAGGGTCGGCACCCAAGGTTGTTGCCAGCATCGAGAAGGCGAGGCCTGCATTGGCTTGTTGTGCGGGAGCTTCGACATGCTCAACGATTTTGTCGAACAGAGCGGAAAGGTCTTTGCGCGGACCGTCGAGGGATTTGTCACACCAGCCGGCACGGCCAGAGGCATACAAATGCGGGAAATCGAGTTGCGCGTCGGTCGCATCAAGCGAGCCAAACAGGTCGAAAACTTCGTCAAGGGCGCGGTCAGGTTCGCCATCGGGTTTGTCGACTTTGTTGACAACAACAATTGGCTTAAGGCCCAGAGCGAGCGCTTTGGAGAGGACGAATTTCGTTTGTGGCATAGGGCCTTCAGCCGCATCCACAAGCAAAACAACGCCGTCAACCATCGACAGAATGCGCTCAACTTCGCCGCCGAAATCGGCGTGGCCGGGGGTGTCAACGATGTTGATCCGTGTGCCGCGCCATTCAACAGAGGTTGCTTTGGCAAGGATGGTGATCCCGCGTTCGCGCTCAAGGTCGTTGGAATCCATCGCGCGTTCAGACGTCGCTTGGTTTTCGCGGTAAGTACCGGATTGTTTTAGAAGCTCGTCCACCAAAGTGGTCTTGCCGTGGTCAACGTGTGCGATAATCGCGATATTGCGAAGTTCCATTGGAGCCTGCCTTTAAAGATGAGTTGCGCGCGACGTAACCCGCCTTGCGTCAAAAGGCCACCCCTAAAGCGAAAGGTGGCAAAATACGCGGCGGATTATTGCGAAATAATGATGTGGAACGAGTACCCCCGCCGAAGCGGGGGCGCAAGTGCAATAAAGCTGGAAGCCTAAAGGGCGGCTTGCAGGTTCGCGTCAACTTTCTCAAGGAAGCCCATTGTTGTGAGCCAGCTTTGGTTTGGTCCGACAAGCAGGGCGAGATCTTTGGTCATGTGGCCGCTTTCAACGGTGTCTATGACCACTTTCTCAAGCGTTTCCGCGAAGGCCACCAGCTGTGCATTGTCATCGAGCTTGGCGCGGTGTTTCAAACCACCCGTCCATGCGTAAATCGACGCGATGGAATTGGTCGAGGTTGCTTCGCCCTTTTCGTGCTGACGGAAGTGACGCGTCACTGTGCCGTGGGCCGCTTCTGCTTCGACGATTTTGCCATCAGGCGTCATTAACTTGCTAGCCATTAGGCCGAGCGAGCCAAAGCCTTGCGCCACGGTGTCGGACTGCACGTCGCCGTCATAATTCTTACAAGCCCAAACAAAACCGCCGTTCCATTTCATCGCACAGGCGACCATGTCGTCGATCAAACGGTGCTCGTAGTAAATGCCTGCTTTTTTGAAATCCGCTTCGAATTCTTCCTCATAGACCTGTTGGAATAGGTCGAGGAAGCGCCCGTCATAGGCCTTGAGGATGGTGTTTTTCGTCGAGAGATACACGGGCCAACCCAGTTGCAGACCATAGTTGAGCGATGCGCGGGCGAAATCTATGATTGAGGAGTCAAGATTGTACATGCCCATGGCCACACCCGCGGCAGGCGCGTCATAAACGTCGCGTTCAATAACAGTGCCGTCGTCGCCGACGAATTTCATCGTCAGTTTACCTTTGCCCGGAAAGCGGAAATCGGTGGCTTTGTACTGATCGCCAAATGCGTGACGGCCAATGACGATGGGCTTTGTCCAGCCGGGAACAAGGCGCGGCACGTTTTTGCAAATGATCGGTTGGCGAAACACAACGCCACCCAGAATGTTGCGGATCGTGCCGTTGGGGGAGCGCCACATTTCCTTCAGGCCAAATTCCTCAACCCGCGCTTCGTCGGGGGTGATGGTCGCGCATTTGACGCCAACGCCATATTTCTTGATCGCTTCGGCAGAGTCGATCGTGATTTGGTCATTGGTGTCGTCCCGCGACATGATGCCCAAATCATAATATTTGAGATCAATATCGAGGTAGGGCAGGATCAACTTGTCTTTGATGAATTGCCAAATTATGCGGGTCATTTCGTCGCCGTCGAGTTCGACAACGGGATTTTCCACCTTGATTTTGGTCATGGGAGGCCTCTTGGTTAGGTGAGTCGGATTTGTGCCGCTTGTAGCTCAAATTTGGGGAAAGTCAAAGTGTGTATACTATTGTATACATATTTCAAAAACAAACGGCGACCCTAGCTTTGAAAACCATTAAGTCGCTATACTAGTCTTGAGTGACGAAGAAGTGTTCAACGCGGGCGCGGATATAAGTCCAAACCGTCGGCGCGCCGCGCGCGACTTTTGTGCCAACGCGTGCGTCGATTTGATCCAAAGTGACGTTATATTCGCGCCATGAACCGCCACCGGATGCCATATTCAGCGCCAGCGGCTGCACACGGTCGATGGATTTCCCAAAGATTGCGTCGGGTGTTTCGGCGGCTTCAAATTCATCCCACAACGCACGGAATTCAAGCGCCTGAGCGACGGGTAAAAGGGCAAAAATTCGATCTGCGGCCAACTTCTCCTTGGCCTCTTGCTCGGCGGCATCAAAATCACCGTGAATGGGGGTATCGCCCGCATCAATCTCGACCAGATCATGCAGAAGTAGCATTTTGACGACACGATTAATGTTCACGTCAGGGGCCGCATGCTCTGCAAGGACCATAGCATAAAGGGCGACGTGCCAACTGTGTTCACCAGAATTCTCAGGTCGGGAATCGTCGTGGATCGGTGTCGCACGCAGGATATTTTTCAGGCGATCGGCTTCTTCGAGAAAAGCGAACTGTTGGGCGAGAGACGAGGTATGCTTCATCAGGAACTAGGCCTTTTTGCCTCTTTGGCAAAATTCGAAAGGGTTTCAGTCAAAAACGCACGCCCACGCCGTTCCGCAAGGCGGATGCGGATCGACGTTAGGAAGGTTTCTTCAAGCGTCGCTGAGCTTTCACTCAGAACTTTCGCCACTTCCCTATAGTATTCGTTTTGACCCATCCTGTCGCCCGCATCAAGTGCGTCACGGGCGAGTTCGTCTGCGAGATCATCAAGAACACCCATGATTAACGGGTGTTCTCAGTTAAACGACGGCGTACATATGTGTCCACATGGCCGATCATCGTGTCCATATGTGGCTCTTCAAAGAAGTGGCCGGACCCTTCAAGTTCGGTATGGGTAATTGTGATGCCTTTTTGCTCGTGTAATTTGTCCACAAGCGCGCGTGTATCCGCAGGCGGTGCGACGCGGTCGGCGGTGCCGTTGATAATCAGGCCAGACGCGGGGCAGGGTGCAAGAAAGCTGAAGTCATACATATTCGCGGGGGGCGACGCGGAAATGAATCCGGTGATCTCAGGGCGACGCATCAAAAGCTGCATGCCAATCCACGCACCAAAGCTAAAGCCAGCAACCCAGCAATGTTTGGCGTTCGGGTTCATTGATTGTAAATAATCCAACGCACTCGCGGCATCCGACAACTCGCCGATCCCTTGATCATACTCGCCTTGGCTGCGGCCCACGCCGCGAAAATTGAACCGCAACACGGTAAAGCCCATTTTATAAAAGGCGTAGTGCATGTTGTAGACAACTTTGTTGTTCATCGTGCCGCCAAACTGCGGATGCGGATGCAAAATGATTGCAATCGGCGCGTCCTTTGGTCTTTGCGGGTGGTAACGGCCTTCGAGGCGGCCTTCGGGGCCGGGAAAAATTACTTCGGGCATGAGGGGTCCCTGTCTCTTTCTATTGCGTTTGATCTAAATTGCTCTGGCAATCTTGACGGAAAGCCTCAGGTAATTTAGAACAATTCTAACTATGGGGTCGATAGCGACCAAACGATCTTGTCTGACCTAAGGTGCGTACTGCCTTTCGTCAATGAAATACCGATTTTTGAGGCCAATCCGAGGTGAAGATATCGGAAACTGTTTGAAAAAGGGCGCTGTAACCCGAATTGCGGCTAGGAGAGACCAATGAAATTGAGCACAAAAGGGCGTTACGCCATGGTTGCCCTCACGGACTTGGCGTTGCAACCTGAAGGGAAGCCGACGTCACTGGGCGAGATTTCGCGTCGCCAAGACATTTCCCTCCCTTATTTGGAGCAGCTTTTCGTGCGTTTGCGCCGCGCGGAGCTTGTGGTTTCGGTGCGCGGTCCTGGGGGCGGGTATCGCTTGGCGCGCAGTGCTGACGCCATTCGCGTGTCCGAGATTTTTGGTGCGGTGGATGAAACGGTATCTGCGATGCATAAAGGGGCGGGAGCCAGTGGTGGCGCGTCTGGTAGTCGTGCGCAGAGTTTGACCAACCGGCTGTGGGAAGGTCTGAGCGCCAACGTCTATGTGTTTTTACACCAAACACGTCTTTCTGATGTGATTGAGAATGGGGTGATCCCCTGTCCGGCGGTTCCGAACCTTCTTGAAGTCGTTGACGACGAGTAGGCGAGAAAATGCGGCACCTCAGAGTATATTTGGATTGGAATGCAACCGCGCCCCTCAGGCAGGAGGCGCGTGACTCGATGATTGCGGCGATGGATGTGGTCGGAAATCCGTCGAGCGTGCACTCAGAAGGGCGCGTGGCCAAGGCATTGGTCGAGCGCGCCCGCGCACAGGTGGCGGACCTCGCAGGCTGTGATCCGCAGGATATTGCCTTCACAAGTTCGGCGACCGAAGCCGCTCAAATGTGGTTTGCGGGAAAATCAGACCTAACGGGCGCTGAAATTGAACACGATGCGGTGATTGCACAAATTGAAGCGTGCGCGGGTTCTGAAATTATTCCTGTGGACCCCGATGGTCAGATTATTTGGGACAAAAACGCGCCGCTGAGTACCTTGCAAGTCGCCAATTCCGAGACAGGTGTTTTGCAATCTGCGGTCAAGCGACGCCCCATCGGGATGGTTGATGCAACACAGGTGATCGGCAAGGTTCCGTTCAACTTTTCAGAGGCTTATGCGCAGGCGGCTATTTGTTCTGGGCATAAGTTCGGAGGGCCGAAGGGGGCCGCGGCTTTGATTCTGGGTAAGGGTGTCGAGATCGAAAACGCGCTTGGGGGTGGCCAAGAAATGGGCCGCCGTTCGGGCACCGAGAATGTGATCGGACTCGCCGGATTTGGGGCGGCTGCACAGGCCGCAAAACGGGATTTGGACGCTGGAATTTGGGCGGAAATTGACAAACTTAGAAACATTCTAGAAAAAGCACTGGCAGAATCTGTGAAAGAGACTATTTTTGTCGGGAATAGGAGCGCGCGGCTTCCGAATACAAGTTGTTTCCTCACACCCGGTTGGAAGGGGGAAACGCAAGTGATGCAGATGGATCTTGCAGGGTTTGCCGTTTCGGCTGGCTCGGCGTGTTCGTCGGGAAAAGTCCGTGCGAGCCGAGTTCTTCGGGCGATGGGATTTAGCGATCAAGAGGCCTCGTGTGCTTTACGCGTTTCCATCGGGCCGAACACAACCGAGGATCAAGTGCTGCGTTTTGCGGAAGCTTGGACCGCAGCATACAAGCGCCACGCGGCGCGCAGATAAGGCCCTTTTGGGTGGAAATTCGCCCTCGGGCATAGGAAGTTAGGAGGTCCATTTTGGATCAGGTTAAAGTCAAAGACGGTGTAGAAGTTGAGACCGTTGACGCGGTAAATTCGCTAGCGGGCACATATAAACACGGCTGGAACACTGAAATTGAGATGGAATACGCTCCTAAAGGCGTGAACCCTGATATTGTGAAGTTGATTTCCAGCAAGAACGATGAGCCGGAATGGATGACCGAATGGCGCCTTAACGCGTTTGCGCGTTGGGAAAACCTGACAGAGCCGAAATGGGCGATGGTAAACTATCACGACATCGACTTCCAAGATATCTACTATTACGCGCGTCCAAAAAGCATGGAAGAAAAGCCAAAGTCCTTGGATGATGTCGATCCTAAGCTTCTGGAAACATACAAGAAGCTTGGTATTCCCTTGAAAGAGCAAGCGCTTCTTGCCGGTGTTGAAGCGCCAGAAGGCGAGCGCAAAGTTGCCGTTGATGCGGTGTTTGACTCGGTGTCCTTGGGCACAACTTTTCAGAAAGACCTTGAAAAAGTCGGTGTAATTTTCTGCTCGATTTCCGAAGCGATCAAAAAATACCCTGATTTGGTAAAGAAGTATTTGGGATCGGTTGTGCCGGTTTCGGACAACTTCTATGCGACGCTTAATAGCGCCGTTTTCTCGGACGGTTCGTTCGTTTACGTGCCTCCCGGCGTGCGCTGCCCGATGGAATTGTCCACATATTTCCGGATTAATGCCGAGAATACCGGCCAGTTTGAGCGCACATTGATTATTGCCGACAAAGGCAGCTATGTGAGCTATTTGGAAGGTTGCACCGCCCCCAAACGCGATGTCGCACAGCTTCACGCGGCCGTCGTTGAAATCATCATCGAAGAAGACGCCGAAGTTAAGTATTCCACGGTCCAAAACTGGTATCCAGGCGATGAAAACGGCGTTGGCGGTATTTACAACTTCGTAACGAAACGTGCGGATTGCCGCGGCGATCGTGCGAAAATTATGTGGACACAGGTTGAAACCGGTTCTGCGGTAACCTGGAAATACCCATCCTGCATTCTGCGCGGCAACGAGAGCCAAGGCGAGTTTTACTCCATCGCGATTGCCAACAACTATCAGCAAGCTGATACGGGCACGAAAATGGTGCACCTCGGGCGCGATACGAAATCACGGATCGTTTCTAAGGGCATTTCTGCAGGTAGGGCACAAAATACTTATCGCGGTCTTGTGTCGATGCACCCCAAGGCGAAAAATAGCCGGAATTTCACCCAATGTGACAGCCTGTTGATTGGCGACAAATGCGGGGCGCACACGGTTCCGTATATTGAAGTCAAAAACAACTCGAGCCGCGTTGAACACGAGGCGACCACCAGCAAAGTTGACGACGATCAACTCTTTTATTGTCGCCAACGGGGCATCGGCGAAGAAGACGCGGTTGCGCTTGTGGTCAATGGCTTCTGTAAAGATGTGCTTCAGGCCCTCCCGATGGAATTTGCGATGGAAGCACAGGCTTTGGTTGCGATCTCGCTTGAAGGCTCGGTTGGATGACCCTCGTATTTCGGCGCCATTCTTTTGGCGCCGTCGCTCCTAATTTAAACACTGCAATTTTGGCAGATTGAAGACTGATCCTTCGGTTTTCCGCCATCTCCTGCAATACTTGAAATGAGAATAAAATGTTAGAAATCAAAAACCTGCACGTCAAGCTTGAAGAAGAAGATAAGCAAATCCTTAAGGGTGTGAATCTCTCGATTGGCAAAGGTGAAGTCCACGCGATTATGGGGCCCAACGGCTCGGGGAAATCGACCACTTCCTATGTTTTGGCGGGTCGCGACGGCTATGTTGTGACTGAAGGCTCGATTGAAGTTGAAGGCAAGGATATGCTCGAACTTGATCCCGAAGAACGCGCCGCAGCGGGTGTTTTCCTTGCGTTTCAATATCCAGTGGAAATTCCGGGCGTAGGGAACATGACCTTCCTGCGCACAGCCGTGAACTCACAACGCAAAGCGCGCGGCGAAGAAGAACTGACCGCTGGGGAGTTCCTAAAAGAAGTTCGCATTCAAGCAAAAGCCCTCAAGATCGACGCAGAGATGCTGAAACGTCCCGTCAACGTTGGCTTCTCTGGTGGCGAGAAAAAGCGCAACGAAATTCTGCAAATGGCGATGCTGGCTCCTAAACTTTGTGTCCTCGACGAGACAGATTCTGGCCTTGATGTTGATGCGATGAAACTTGTGGCCGAGGGTGTAAACGCCCTTCGCGACGGCGAGCGCAGCTTCCTTGTGATCACCCACTATCAACGCCTTCTGGACCACATTGTACCCGACGTTGTTCACATCATGTCCAATGGTCGTATCATCAAATCAGGCGGCCCAGAATTGGCGCTTGAAGTTGAGAATAACGGCTACGCTGATCTTCGAGAGGAGGCCGAATAATGGCATTGGCCGCAAAAGTAGAAAGCGCTTTAGAGACCCGCCTTTCAGGTATCTCGGATGTGCTTCATGGATTTAGCAAAAGCGCGCGTGAAGCGGCTGTGGCGCGGGTGCGTTCCACAGGACTTCCTGTACGGCGGGACGAATATTGGAAATACACACGGCCCGATGCGTTTGTGAGCGTCGACGTTGCGCCCACAGGTCGTTTGAACCGTGATCCAAGCCCGTTTGCTTCGTTAAAACCCCTCACGCTAGTGTTCACGGACGGTATTTTTGATGCTGAGGCTAGCGACGATTTGGCGGGCGAAAACCTGACCATCGACCTTCTCTCCGCAAATACTGATATCCATTGGGCAGACGGGATTTACGGCGCGCTTGAGATTGCGGGCCAAACGCCCGTTGCGCGTCCTTTGGCAGCGCTTAATACGGCGATTGCACCCCAAGGCGCGCTTATTCGTGCCACTGGAATTGTCACGCGCCCCGTACAAATCAGCTATACTGCGAATGACGCAGAGGCCGTTTTGCACCATGTTATCAAGGTCGACGCTGGCGCAAGCCTGACGCTTTTGGAGACAGGAACAGCAGGGACGCGCAGCAATATCGTCACTGAAGTTGAAATTGGCGAAGATGCAGCATTCGATCATATCCGTCTTCAAGGGCGTGACCATGAGCGCACCTTGTTGAGCCATATCTTCGTGCGGATGGCTGCAAAATCCAGCCTCAAAAGCTTCACCCTGTCTGCCAACGGTGCGATGACGCGCAATGAATGCATCATCGAAATCATCGGCGACGAAGCCTCCGCACATGTGGGCGGGGCGGCAATGGGCGACGGCGCTGATTTCCACCAAGATGACACGATTTTCATTACCCATGATGCAGTAAATTGCGAGAGCCGTCAGGTTTTCAAAAAGGTGCTGCGCAACGGTGCGACGGGTGTTTTTCAAGGCAAGATCCTTGTGAAGGCCGGGGCACAGAAAACGGACGGCTATCAGATCAGCAAAGCGCTTTTGTTGGATGATGACGCACAGTTCTATGCCAAGCCAGAGCTTGAAATCTACGCGGATGATGTGGCCTGTTCGCACGGCTCCACAACGGGTGCGATTGACGACGAAGCTCTGTTTTACTTGCGGTCGCGTGGTATTCCATCCCGTCAGGCGCAGGAACTTCTGGTCTTGGCATTCTTGGCCGAAGCCTTGGAAGAAATCGCGCATGTTGGCGCGCGTGAAGTCGTGCAAGAGCAGCTAGAGCTCTGGCTGCGCAATCTGGAAGGCTAGCTGTGTCGCTGACCCGCGATATGATCGGCAGCTATCGTGCGCCGTCGCGCGCCTTTGCGCGGCAGTTGCGCGAAGGCGTCAGTGAATCGCGGGTTTTGGCGTATTTGATGATTGCTGTTGTGGTGATTTTCATTGCGCAACTGCCGCGATTGGCGCGCGAAACCTATCTTGATCCGTCGATTGAATTTGATGCGCGCGTTGGCGCGGCGATCCTTGGCTGGTTGTTTTTCATGCCGCTAGCTCTTTATGCTATCAGTTTTGTCGTCGTAATTTTGCAAAAGCTCATCCGCATGCAGGCCCATGGTTTCACCACCCGCATGGCGCTTTTTTGGGCGTTGCTAGTGTCGACTCCCGTGTGGCTGTTGCAAGGCTTGGTGGCTGGCCTTATTGGTAACGGTCCTGCGTTAACATCGGTTAATATCGTGTTAGCGGTTGTTTTTTTCGGAATGTTTGGTTTTTGTCTGCGGGCTGCAGCAACCTATTTAGGAGCGCTGGAAACGTGACCCGCATAGATATTCAAAACCTGCTCCTCCTGTTAGCGACCAAGCCTCGCGTGGGAATGCGGGTCGTCCTTGATCTCGGAATTCAGGGCAGGGTGCTTGTCCAACTGGCGGCACTCGTGTCTGTTTTGACTGGCATTATGGGCTTTGTTGTCACCCTTATTGCACCCGTTGCAGAAGGCGTGGTCGCGCCCACTCCCACTGGGTATGTCATTGTTGCGGCTTCCAATATCGTGCTGTCCACGATCCTGTTTTATTGGGCGGGACGAACCGTGGAGGGGACAGGCACGTTGCAAGATATAGCAATGGCAATGATCGCCCATCAAGGTTTTATGATGCTGCTGCCGCTCATTATTGCCCTCGCCTCGACCATCAGCCCAACTCTAAGCGGCATGACGCTTCTCATTGGTCTTCCATATCTCCTTTATCTTATGGCGGGCTTCCTCGCAGAAGCCCATAAATTGCGCAGCACTGGTATGGCGTTCCTATTGATTGTCGGTGTCCTTTTTGTTTTGTCGCTTGTTCTCATTTTCTTCGTTTCCCTGTTTGGGATCGTGCCGGCTTAAGGTTTGGACTTCACTATGTATGATATCGAAAAAATTCGTTCCGACTTCCCAATTCTTTCGCGGGAGGTGAATGGTAAACCGTTGGTTTACCTCGACAACGGCGCTTCGGCCCAAAAGCCGCAAGTGGTTATCGACACAATTGCAAACGCCTATTCGCATGAATATTCCAATGTTCACCGTGGTTTACACTATCTTTCTAATCTCGCGACCGACAAATATGAAGCCGTGCGTGGCAAAGTCGCACAGTTTTTGAATGCGCCGTCTGAGGACCACATCGTGTTCACCTCAGGCACGACCGAGGCCATCAATATGGTCTCTTATGCCTGGGCCGCGCCGCGTATGGAGGCGGGTGACGAGATCATTTTGTCGATCATGGAGCACCACGCCAACATCGTCCCGTGGCATTTTCTGCGCGAGCGGTTGGGGGTCAAACTCGTTTGGGTGGAAACCGATGAGACGGGGGACCTAGACCCTCAGGCTGTCCTTGATGCCATTACACCCCGCACAAAACTTATCGCAGTCACGCAGGTTTCCAATGTTTTGGGGACAGTTGTGGACGTCAAAGCGATCACCAAAGGTGCCCATGAAAAAGGCGTTCCTGTGCTCGTCGATGGCTCGCAAGGGGCCGTGCATGCGCCAGTTGATGTCCAAGATATCGGCTGTGATTTCTATGCAATTACTGGCCACAAGCTATATGGCCCGTCGGGTTGTGGAGCGATTTATATTCGCCCCGAACGTATGGCTGAAATGCGCCCCTTCCTTGGCGGCGGCGATATGATCCGCGAGGTTTCGCGCGACTGTGTGAGTTACAACGATCCACCTATGAAGTTCGAGGCTGGGACCCCTGCGATTGTGCCAATCATTGGGTTTGGCGCGGCTCTGGACTATCTCATGGACATTGGCATGGACAATATTGCCGCGCACGAAGCCAAACTTCGCGATTATGCGAATCTAAAGTTTGACGGGCTTAACTGGCTGACAATCCAAGGAAATTCCGCGTCCAAGGCGGCAATTTTCTCGATGACACTCGCGGGCGCGGCACATGCACATGACGTCTCGACGGTTCTTGATAAAAAAGGCGTTGCTGTGCGCGCTGGCCACCATTGTGCCCAACCACTTATGGCCTTTCTCGGCGTGACTGCCACCGCGCGCGCAAGTTTTGGTATGTACAACACCGTCGAAGAAGTTGACGCCCTTATCGATGCGCTCGAACTTTGCCACGACCTTTTGGGCTAAAAGATTGACGGTTCAGAGAGCTGGTTTTCCGAAATTCACTCAATCGAAAAAGCCAGAGATTTTCGATTGCAGGGCGCGCATCAATGGCCTATGTAAACGCAAGGCGCACCCGTAGCTCAGCTGGATAGAGCGCTGCCCTCCGAAGGCAGAGGCCACTGGTTCGAATCCAGTCGGGTGCACCATATAAATAAGGGGTTTATTGCTCTTTTCGCAACCCCAAAAACTGATAGTTACGTTTAAGCTTTAACGTTTCGTTATTTCTTATGCTCCACAGCACCCAATGCAGACACCATAAAATCGCTCGAATGGTGGCCGTAAACCTTCCGTATCGTCTCGGCGCTGGTGGCAAAGTATCCGGCGCAGTCCCAAACGGTCGCGCCATTGTGTAGCGCCTAGGTTATCGACGTATGTTTCAACATGTGAGGCATCACGTGATAGGCCAGCTTAGACGGCTAGGCGAAGTATGGAGCCAGATCGAGGGCGTACAGCATTGAGGGCGGTACAATTAGGCAGATTGTTGGAGTCATGGCCGATGAAAGCTTTGGCGGTGTGGTTTTTTTTGTGGTCCAGACATAAGATCATCGTGCTGTTAACTTGTTCAGCGTCGAATTCCCTACACCAAATCTGATGAAACTTGAGGCGTGGTTGCGATGCACACTGCATCACGCCGAAACGCGTCTGTGTCTCGTCGCCATGCATAGGCAAAGATTGTTCGAACGGGTCCGGAAATAAACTAGGGCAAGTGCAGGTTGTTGGGCGTGGGTTGCCCTTCGGTGGACGTGATCAAAAAAACTACAAAGCTTCCAACGCAAGCAAAGGCTACACCGATTTTATTGCGGATATCGATTTGGAGTTCCGCATTGCTTTCCAGTACGATGGATGGCTTATAGCATCTGTGCTTAGGAATAAAAGCTGTCGCCCGCTAACGCCATGAGGAGAAAGCGGGCGACAATATTGTTTTGGCTAGCCCAAGACTGTTTTCACAGCCCGCGCCGTTGCCGCAACAACGGTGTCGGCTTCTTCGCGGCTAAGGCAGAATGGCGGTGCGAACCCTAGGATATCGCCTTGGGGCATCGCGCGCGCAATCACCTTGTCTTGTTCCAACAAGGTTGCCGATATTTGCGGACCGATTTTATCAGCCGCATCAAAGTACGTGCGGCTGTCCTTGTCTTTCACAAACTCGACCGCACAGAGCATTCCTTCGCCGCGCACGTCGCCAACATTGGCATGCCCAGACAGGGCTTCTTGCATCGACTTTTTCAAGTATGCGCCGATGGTGCCGGCGTTTTCGATCAGGTTCAGGTCATCAATCAGCTTGAGGTTTGCCACACCCGCAGCAGCTCCAATCGGGTGCGCAGAATAGGTCCAACCGTGTCCGATTGCGCCGTTCTCATCCGTGCCTTGCTCCAGAACTTTCCACACTTTGTCAGAGATGATCGAGCCAGAGAGGGGGGCGTAAGCCGAAGTCAGGCCTTTAGCGATGGTGATAATATCGGATTCCATCCCGTAGTGATCCGAGCCAAACATGGTCCCTAAACGGCCAAATCCAGTGACAACTTCATCGGCTACAAGCAGAATGTCATGCTTGCGCAAAACGGCTTGGATCGCAGCCCAATAGCCTTCTGGTGGTGGAACAATGCCACCGGTTCCCAGTATCGGTTCGCCAATGAAGGCTGCAATGGTATCCGCACCTTCACGTTCAATCTGTGCCTCCAATGCGGCCACGCAATGAGCCACAAACTCGGCTTCGCTTTGATCGAGATTGTCGCGGCGGAAGTAATACGGTGCTTCAGTGTGGATGACCTGCGACATGGGCAAATCGAATTTCTTGTGGAACAGGTCCAACCCCGTCAGCGATCCGGTCACAAGGCCCGATCCGTGGTAGCCGCGCCAGCGCGAGATGATTTTTTTCTTCTCGGGACGTCCAAGGATGTTGTTGTAATACCAGATCAATTTGACATTGGTTTCATTCGCGTCCGAGCCGCCCAAGCCGAAATAAACCTTGGACATATTCGAAGGGGCGCGATCAAGGATCATTTTGGAAAGCGTGATCGAAGCTTCGGTGCCATGGCCAACATAAGAGTGGTAATAGGCCAACTCGCGCGCCTGATCCGCAATGGCTTCGGCGATTTCCTGACGGCCATAGCCGACGTTCACACAGTAAAGCCCCGCAAACGCGTCGAGCATTTTGTTGCCGTCACGGTCTTCGATATAGACGCCTGAGGCGGTCTTGATCACGCGTGTTGGTGTTTCGCCGCGCGCGTGTTGTGCAAGATGTGTGGAGGGGTGAAAAAAGTTTTCCCGATCCCATTGCCCGAGTGTATCATTAGTCAGCATTTTAGTTTCTCCTCACGCCCAATTTCGGCATATGTATTTGATTTCGGTGAATTCTTCCATCCCCAATCGGGCGCCTTCGCGGCCCAATCCGGATTGTTTTGTGCCCCCAAACGGGATAGGGGCTCCTGTGACTTGGGTGCGGTTGACCGCCACCATGCCAAATTGTAATGCGCGGCTGACGCGATAAATTCGCCGCGGATCGTCGCTGTGCAGGTACGCAACCAGCCCATATTCGGTATCATTGGCGCGGGCCACCACCTCGTCTTCGGTCTCAAACGGCAATATCGCGGCAACGGGGCCAAAGGTTTCCTCGCGCAGGATCAGCGCATCGGCAGGCACATCCACCAGCACTGTTGGCTCGTAAAACAGCGGCCCTAAGACGTGGCGTTTGCCACCGCAAGCCAGCTTTGCACCTTTGGCGAGCGCATCGGCGACGTGCTCTTCCTGCTTTTGTACGGCCTTTTCGTTCATCAAGGGGCCAATGTCACAGTCATCCATGCCGATGCCAATGGTCATCGCTTTCGTCGCCGCCGTAAATCCCTCGCAAAATTCCGCATAGACGGATCGTTCAACATAGATACGGTTGGCGCCGAGGCAATCCTGTCCCGAGGTTGAGAATTTGGCCTTGATCGTCTCCTCCACAGCCGTTTTCATATCGGCTCCTTTGAACACGATGACGGGCGCGTGGCCGCCCAGTTCCATCACCAGTTTTTTCACCGTGTCGGCGGATTGCCGGTACAGCAATCGTCCAATTTCGGTTGATCCAGTAAAGGACAGCGCGCGCACGCGGGTGTCTTTTGTCCAAGGCTCCACAACCGTGGCCGCTTGGCCCGTTACGACGTTGAAAACGCCCGCCGGTATGCCCGCACGTTCGGCAAGTTCGGCCAAGGCCAGCGCGGAAAATGGCGTCTCACCAGAGGGGTGCGCTACAACGGTACAACCAACGGCCATGGCCGCTGCCGCCTTGCGAGTCAGCATGGCACAGGGGAAATTCCACGGCGTGATCAGGGCTGCGACGCCAACGGGTTCCAGCCAAACTTCGACTTCGGCCCCTTGCAGGTGGCTGGTTACGCCCTCGATATTGGGGCGCTTGGCCTCTTCTGCATAGAACTCGATAAAGGAAGCGCCATAGTTGATTTCGCCACGGGCTTCGGACAAGGGTTTGCCTTGCTCCAGAACGATAATGCGCGCGAGGTCCTCTTTGTGCTCGATCAACAAATCAAACCAACGCCGCAAAATCACCGAACGCTCTTGGGGTAACAGGCCCGACCACTGAGGAAACGCCTGCTGCGCGGCATCCACGGCACGCGCGGAATCATCCCCACTTAGCGAGGCAACGTCCCCTAGAAACGCTCCACTGGAGGGATCGGTTACGCAAAAGGTCTCGCCAGACTCCGCCGCGCACCATTTCCCATTGATATACGAAAAGCTGCGGACAAGCGCTTTGTCCTTAATTTCTGAGCGAGCGGAAAGGGCAGTTTTGGTCACGGGCGTTCCTCCTTCTGTTTCGCCACAAGCATGCAGGTTTGCCACAGAAGAAGTGACCAAAGTTTGAAGGGGCTACAGTTGAATTCTCTGCCAGTCGGACGCTATTCTTGCGAAAATAGCGCGGCCAAGGGGGGGATGCCCGTTCCCTTGACCGGTTTGGTTACAAAATAGGTGAAATACTGTGACAACCCGATGCGCGATTCCAGCATGGCATCAATCAACCGTTGATAGGAGTCGATGTCGCGCGTCACGATCTGAAGCAGGTAATCATGCCCCCCTCCAAGCGCCCAACAGCCGACAACTTCGTCATGGGTCTGGACCGCCGCTTCAAAGGCCTGAAAGCTGGCGGCCGTGTGGTCCGCGATCTGTGCCGCCACAAAAACCGTCACATGCGGCCCGAGTTTTTTAAGATTAATCTGGGCGCGGTAGCCATCAATTAACCCCGCCTTTTCCAGCTTTCTTAGGCGGTCCCAACAGGGAGTCGGTGACAGGCCGATGCGTTCCGCCAGAGCCGCTTTGGTGATCCGCCCCTCTTGCGACAGTATCCGCAAGATTTCCAGATCGCGATGATCAAGCTGCACGAGTATTCTCCGCTTTAGGTACACTGACATCCACGCCAATGACGGCCACGCAGTCGCCAGATTTAACCAATCCGGGAAAGTGCCGGCTGATCAGGATGCCGCCACGGCCCGCGCGATATTGCGTGGGCGCTATCCCCGTGCGATCGACGGGCCAAACTCGGGCCACGACATCGCCCTTGCTAACGATTTCGCCGAGATCGACAACAGGTTCGTGCATTCCGTCGGCCTCGCTAAAGATGAAGCAATCCCCATCCGGCACGTCGAGTTTTATGGTCGGGGCGATCTCCATCTCGCCTTGCAAAATACCATAATAAATCAGGATGTTGCGCAGACCTTTTTTAGCAATTGCATTGGATTTGGCCGAGGAAGACCCACCGCCCCCAAGCTCGGTCGAGACCAAAACTTTGCCCATATCTTCGACTGCAGTGTCATACATTCCCGCGTTGTCGATCTCCAAAAGCTGGACCGAATAGGGCGCGTTAAAGGCGTCCATTGCGGCAAAACAGGCGGCTTCATTTGCCTTGTCGTCCTGAATATGGGCGGCGGCAAAGGGCACAAAATCGAGGGTTCGACCACCGGAATGGAAATCAACCGCGACATCCGCAAGCGGCAGCAATGTGCGCTGAAAGTAATCAGCGATCTTTTCTGTCGGGGTGCCGTTGGGCCGCCCTGGAAAGGAGCGGTTCATGTTGCCCTTATCGATGGGCGAGGTGCGGGTACCCGCGCGAAAGGCAGGAAAATTGAACGCAGGCACAATGATGACACGACCCGAAACTTGCGCGGCGGTAAGCGTGACCGCCAATTCCTGCAAAGCAATCGGTCCCTCGTATTCATCGCCGTGATTTGCCCCCGTCAACAAGGCGGTTGGACCACTGCCATTTTGGATCACCGAAATCGGGATCATGATCGACCCCCACGCGCTGTCATCGCGGCTATAGGGGAGGCGCAGAAAGCCATGGTGGACGCCATCAGCATCCAATGGAATGGTCGCCGTGATTGGGTTTTTGATCATGGCCTAGTCCTTCACCAACATTTTGCGCGGTACATTCGACAGGCATTCAGGGCCATTCGCGCCGATGCGGATACTCTCGGTGATTTCAAAGCCCCAATCGTCCATCCACAAGCCTGTCATGAAGTGAAACGTCATGTTTTCCTCCAGAACCGTCTTGTCTCCGGGGCGCAACGACATGGTACGCTCGCCCCAATCAGGCGGGTAGGAAAGGCCGATGGGATAGCCCGTGCGGTTGTCTTTCACGATCCCGTATTTATTGAGCACAGCGAAAAAGGCCAGCGCAATATCCTCGCAAGTGTTGCCCGCGCGCGCCTTCTCAAGTCCCGCATCCATCCCCTCAAGTACGGCTTTTTCCGCGTCCAAAAACGTCTGGGTCGGCTTTCCTAGAAACACGGTGCGCGACAGCGGGCAGTGATAACGATGCGCAACCCCCGCAATCTCAAAAAACGTGCCTTCGCCGCTTTTCATCGGCGCATCATCCCACGTCAGGTGTGGCGCGGCGGCGTCTGGTCCGGACGGCAGTAGGGGCACAATCGCGGGATAGTCGCCGCCAAACCCCGCAACCTCGTCATAGCGCAAGGCCGCATCATAGATATCCGCGACCAGATCACATTTGCGCAACCCCGGTTCCACCTTGTCGAAAATCCGCTGGTGCATCTTTTCAACGATCTTGCCCGCTTGCCGCATATACCCCAATTCGGCCTCTGATTTCACGGCGCGTTGCCAGTTGACTAAAGCGTTGGCATCCACAAATTGCGCGTTGGGCATATGGGTTTGCAGTGCGCCATAGGCGGCGGCGGTGAAATAGTAGTTGTCCATCTCAACCCCCACACGCCCCTTGGCCAACCCACGATCCGCAAGTTGCGCCGACAGGTAATCCATCGGATGGCGCTCGGTCGATTGCACATAGTGATCGGGATAGCCGATGATGTTTTCAGGTGCCATAAAACAGGTCCGCAAAGCGCCTTTGCCATCCTGTCCGCGACCGAACCAAATCGGGTCGCCACTCAGGGGGACAACCACACATTGGTGGACATAAAACGACCAGCCGTCATAACCCGTCAGCCAGTTCATATTGGAGGGATCGGTCACGATCAGAAGGTCCAAATTGCGCTGAACCATTTCGGCGCGTGTCTTGCGAATGCGCTGCTGGAATTCGTCTTTCGAGAAGTAGAGTTTTGGGGGTGTCATAATGTAACTCCTTGAAAAGTCAGCTGTGAATTGTCGTTCCGGCATCTGCTGCACCGGCGCGCTCATAAGCCAGCGTGGCAATTGCTGTGTCCTGAACACCGGTGCCGGTCAGGTCGACAATCGTGATGTCAGAGGCCAATTGGCGGCCTGCTTTCTGGCCTGCGATAATCTCACCCAATTCGGGATAGCTGTTGGGATTTGTGACAGAGCCTGCGGCAATCGCAGGCCGCAACTCGCCTTGTTTGATCGACTGCGAGCGGCGGTCACAGATAAACAACGTCGCGGCGGGGATCACGTCTTGCGCCAGTTCGGTTTTGTAATCCGCGTCGGCGCCAACGGCGGTGATATGCTGGCCCGTACGCAGCATGTTGGCGTGAATTAGGGGCGTGCCCGATGGCGTGGTGGAGACCACGATATCGGCGGCCGTCATCACATCGGCGATGCTGCCGACGGTGACTTCAATCCCCAAACGCGCAGCGCAATCGCGGGCGCATGCGGCCGCTTTCTCTGCGTCACGGCCCCATATAATCGCCCGCTCAATCCCGCGTACCAATGTTAGCGCTTCCAGTTGCAGACGCGCTTGCGTGCCACTGCCCAGAATGCCCGCAACTTTGCTGTCCGCGCGCGACAGATGTTTGGCCGCAACCGCGCCCGCCGCCGCCGTGCGCACATCCGTCAGATAGCCGTTGTCCAGCAAAACAGCTTTGACAATGCCCGTGGTGGCGTCAAACAACACCATCAAGCCGTTCAAGCTGGGCAGACCCAATTTTGGGTTGTCGAAAAAACCCGGACTCATCTTGATCGCAAAGCTGTCGATCCCGGGCACATAGGCGGTTTTCACATCGACTTCGCCGTTATGTTCCGGCACGTGAAAGCTCAGGATCGGGGGCATCACCACGTCTTTGGTCGCCAACAGGTGAAACGCCTGTTCGATACAACTCACCGCATTCGCATCCAAAGAAATTGCGCGGCGTAGGTCGGCTTCAGTCAGGATTTTGATATCAGGCATCGGGGCCTCCTGTGTTTTGCGGCTTGGCAGAGACATCCACGTCCTCGCCATCAATCAGACGTTTATGCAGCGCCATATCAATGTTTTGGCCGCTGATCAGGGAAACGCAGGTGCCCGGATTGGTGATTTTGCCCGCCAAAAGTGCAGCAATACCCACGCTGCCAGAGCCTTCGATGACCTGTCGTTCCTCCCAATAGGCATGGCGGATTGCCGCCGCGATTTCGGCCTCTGTCACCAGCACCACATCGTCCACCAGATCGCGGGTCATTGCGAAAGTATAGGCATTTTCCAGCCCGATACCGCCCCCAAGAGAGTCCGCAAGCGTTGGTTTTTCTTCAACAAATATCGGCTTTCCCGCCTTAAGGCATTCATACATTGCCGCGCCGTGTTCCATCGAGATACCGACGACACGGATGGCCGGATTGACCGCCTTCATCACCATCGCCATGCCCGAAATCAAACCGCCACCCGAAAGCGGCACAAGCACGGTTTGCAGGTCCGGTGCCTGTTCCAGCATTTCCAACGCCACGGTGCTTTGCCCTGCGATAATATCGAGGTGATCAAAGGGCGGCAGCATGGTCATGCCTTCAGCGACCAACCGGTCCACTTCGACCTGCGCGTCATCCTGACTACGCCCGACAATGCGCACTTCGGCCCCGTGGGATTTGATGCCATCCACCTTGTTTTGCGGCACCAGTTCGGACATGCAGATGATACAGCGTACCCCAGCCTGCGCCGCCGCATAGGCCAATCCGCGTCCGTGATTGCCCGTGGATACGCCCACAATGCCCGCGTCTTTTTGAGCCTGCGAAAGCGATCGCACGGCATTGGTGGCTCCGCGTAGCTTGAAGCTGCCGGTGATTTGGGTTTGCTCTAGCTTGAGCGAAATATCCGCTGCGCAAAGCGCACTGAGTGAAGGGGAGGCGACCAGCGGCGTCTGCCTAATGCCGCTCGCGATCCGTTGGCGCGCGGCAAAACTGTCTTGGAGCGTGATGTGCGATGTCATTATTCGTACTTCCGTTTCGGTCTTAATGTTGGAAAAGGCGGCCATATCCGACCACGGGCTTTGTCGATCCGATTTCACGCAAACAGCGCCAGATCATCGCCTGATTGGAGGTTACAACGGGCTTGCCGATGCGCGCCTCAATCCGCGCGATACAGACAGCGGCCCGTAGGCCCGTGCAGGACAAAAATAGCGCGTCGGCATCGGGATCCATCGCAGCACACGCGGCCTCGATGATAGTGTCCTCCGATAGACGTGCAATCTCGCGGTCGTCGTCTACGCCCAGACAATTGGCGCGCACCACCTCCGGGCCGTGGGACGAAAAATACGCAACCACCGCGTCCGAGATATGCGCGGAGTAGGGCGTCAGGACGCTGATTTTGCGCGCCCCTAGAGCCTTGAACGCTTCGAGCGCTGCGGAACTTGGCGTGACAAATGGTGTGTCTGGCTTGCCCGCATTCAGATATTCCCCAACGGCGTCATTGCCCAAAACCACCGAGGCGGCGGTGCAGCCATAGGCGATGACATCCATTTTTTCATCGGGCAGGATTTGGGCCGCGGCCTCGGTCAGTCGCGGACCCGTGGCGAGCAGATTTTCCCTTGTGCCGGGGTTTTGGTAATCGATGCGATTAGCATAAACTCCGATGTCCGCGGGATCACATATCCGCGAAAAATCAAGTTCAGTGGTGTGATCTGTCGCCAGAACAACAAGCGCAATCCGCTTTTTGACGGGGCGTGCATCCATTTCAATTGGGACGGCTGACACCGTTGAGGTCACATTCATTGGCATTTTATTTTCCTAAACAACCATAACAGGGCAGGCCGCAAGCCCCGTGACTTTGTGGGAGACACTGCCCAGCAGATATCCTTCGAATGAGCCAAGTCCACGGCTGCCGATCACGATCAAATCGTTCTGATGCTCTTGGGCAAAGCTGACAATGACCCGCGCGGTCGGACCGGATTTCACAAAGGCTCTGACGTCGGTGTACCCAGCTTTAGCCGCAATCGCTTTGCCGTTTTCAGCGACCTCTTTTGCATGGCCGCGCATGATTTCATCCAGATTGCCGGTTTGATCGGCGCCCACCATCGAGATCGACGCCTCAAGCATCGAATGGTGGCGATAGACGGTCAGGAGTGTGAGCGAACACTCCCCACAAATTGCGCGTAATTCCAACGCCTTGCGCAGGGCTGTTTGGGCCCCTTGCGAACCGTCAAAGGGGGCAAGGATTGATTTAAACATCTTAAACTCCTTGCTATTTTGAAAACGCGAGGTCGCGCAGGAACAGAGCGATTTGAGGGAAGTAGATTAGCGCAACCGCAACACTCAGCAGCATGAAAATAAACGGCGGCGTGCCGCGAATGACTTCGATATAGGGACGCTTAAAGACAGCCATCGCCGTAAATATATCGCAGCCAAACGGCGGGGTCGCCGAGCCAATGGCCACCTGCAACGTGATGATTGTGCCCACGAGGACAGGGTCAAGGCCAACCGACTTCACCACGGGTGCAAAAATCGGCACCAGAATAAGGATCACCACAATCGGGTCGACAAACATGCAGCCGATGAAAAAGGCGATCGAGATCACGAACAACACCCCAATCGGGCCCATGTCGGAAATGCCAACCGCACTGAGAATTTCCTGTGGAACCTGCGCGAAAGAGATCACCCAAGAGAACGCCGCCCCAGCCCCAACGAGGATAAAGACAACCGCGGTGATCAGCCCTGTTGATTTCGCGGTTTGATACACGTCGTCCAGTGACATGGAGCGGAAAATAACGACCTCAAGGATCAACGCGTAGAGCACACAAGCCGCTGCCGCCTCGGTCGGGCTAAAGATCCCGCCATAAATTCCGCCTACGATGATAATTGGAAAACCCATCGGCCATAAGGCAAGCCGCAACGTGCGCGCGCGCTGACGCCAAGTTGCCTTTGGCTCGGTCGGGACATTGTTGCGGATCGCGTAAATGTAGCTGTAGATCGAAAACATAACGAGGATCAGCAGGCCCGGCCCAATGCCCGCAATAAACAGCTCGGCAATGGAGGTATTGGACACCACGCCGTAAATAATCATCCCGATTGAGGGCGGGATAAGAAATGCGATGTCGCTCGCATTCACGATCAAAGCCAGCACAAAACTGTCCTTGTAACCAGCTTCTAACATACGGGGCCGTAGGGGCGAGCCAATGGCAACAACGGTTGCCTGAGTTGATCCTGAAACCGCGCCAAACATGGTACAGGCGGCGGCCGTCGAGATTGCCAGCCCGCCGCGGATGTGGCCAACAAAGGCCATGACGACATCAATCAGACGCCCTGCCGATTGGCCGCGGGTCATGATGTCAGCGGCAAAAATAAACATCGGTACGGCAATTAAAGACGCGGGGCGGATACCGGCCAGCATTTGCTGCACCATGGTTTCCATCTGCCCAAAGCCGTCAAACATCATCAGAAACCCGATGAACGCGCCAATAATCAGCGGGATCATCATCGGGAAACCCAACAACAAAAGCACGATCATGACGCTGAAAATAGTCGCGGCCATCTGGCGGTCTCCTCAGATTTCGATTTCTTCGTCGTCATATCCCTCGAGCACATAGGTCGAGAGGTAGATGTCTTTTGACGTGAGATTTTTGATTGCAGTCAGCAGATATTGGGTGCCGGTCATGAAAAAACCCACGGGCGCCCAGACCAGAATGACCCAGACCGGAATTTGCAACGAGGGAAGAATCCGCCCGCGCGAGGCCTGAGTGCCGATATATTTGACGGCGTAATAGCATAGCAGATACATAAACAACGCCGTCACCAACGAGATAATCACCATCAGAATTTTGCGCATGCGCGGTGGCAATGCATCATAGATTGCTGACATTCGGATGTGGCGACCATGGCGCGCCGCATAGCTGATGCCCGCGAAAGTAATGAGGATAATCAGTATCCGGTTCAGCTCTTCGGAGAAAAAGATCGAATTCCCCAGCAAAAAACGCCCGACCACATTGGCGATTGTATTGGCCGCCATAAGCAGCACGCCGGTTGCAAGGAGGAAGGACTCGGTGCGGCTGATTGCACTGTCAATCACCCCTAAAAATCCGGGCAAACTGGACTCGTGCATTGCGCGTTTTGGTTGATTGCTCATCATGCTACCCCTGATTGCATGTGCGTTACTGAGCGAGAGGACCCTCGCTCAGTAACATCTTGTCCGTGACGCGTCTTAGTTCGCAGTCGCGGCCAAATCATCTTTTAGCTGCTGCAGGATTTTCGCACCGCTATCACCGGTCATTTCGATGAAGGCCGCTTCGACTTGCACGGCAGCCTCTTTAAAGCAGCTGCGCTCGTCTTCGGTCAAAACCGTGACGACCATTTCCGGCTTGGCTTCCATAATTTTAGCCAGTTCGATATCGGCAGCTTGCGCTTGATAGACCACAGTGTGATCATAAGCAGCGGATGCGGCACTCTGCACGACCAACTGATCGTCTGCACTCAGACCGTCATAGAAGTCTTTGTTCGCCATAACGGCCGTGGTGAAATTATTGTGGCCAGCATAGGTGATGTAGTCAGTAACTTCAAAAATCTTGGTAGAATACAGGAAGAATGTTGGGTTTTCTTGGCCCTGAATGATGTTGGTTTGCAAGCCGCCATAAACTTCACCCCAAGGTAGGGGGGTTGGCGTCGCGCCAAAGGCTTTGTAGCTTTCAACCAGCAAGGGGTTGGTCATGACTCGGAACTTAACTTCGTTTAGATCGGCGCAGGTATTGACCGGTTCCTTGGTCGTCATGGCAACTTCGCCTTCGGGGAACATATTCAATAACTCAAGCCCTTGATCGGCATAAAGCGGCTTGAACATGCCGTTGATCGCTTCGCTCTCGCGGTAAAAACGCGCCAAATGCTCTTGGTCGGTTGGCAACAGATACGGAACAAAGAAAACTTGGGCTTCGGGGATCAAAGAGCCGGTAAAACCAGGTGATTGGTCCACGAATTGCAGAATTCCATCCTGTGTTTGCTCCATGATATCGGCCGATTCACCAAGCGTGCCATAAGGGAACAATTGGACCTCATGATCCGAATTCGCTTCGATCTCGTCCTTGAATTTTTGTGCGTAAACGCCCTGCACGTCGGCCATCGACTCTTCAAAGGCATAGCGCCAAGTTTCGGCCAAAACACCGCTGGGTGCGGCAAGAGTCAAGCTTGCTGCAACGCAGGCCTTTAGTGTGAATTTTGCGGATTGGGTCATCGTAATCTCCTAAACCTCAGTGACATCAGATTTTCATCTGTGTCAGACTTGAGGTAGATTGTCCTGCAAGTCAATTTCTTTATTGTTGCAGGACAATTCTAGTAGGTTAGGGGCGGCAGGGCTGCATGGGGGCGGGCAAGCATTCCGGCTAAAAGATTTAACGCCTGTTTGAAGCGCTCATGGTCCTGTATACTGCCCAAGGACACCCGCACAGCATTTTGCGACGCGGTCTTTGGGGTCAGGAAAGGCGTATCTGGGGCGACAGAAATACTTAGTTCCCGCGCATAGGCGACGAAGCTATCGGTCGTCCATCCTTCGGGAAGTTTCAGCCAAATATGAAGTCCAGAAGCGTGTCCGCTCCATTGCATCCCGTGCAGCGCTTGCTTTGCAATCTCATAGCGTTTGCAAAGTTCGGCACGCTGCCACATCGCCAATTCCAGAGCCGTTCCATCAAGCACCCAGCGGCTTGCCAACTCACACATCAAGGGCGTGGCCATCCAGCCAAACACAACAATACGGCTCGTTAGGGCCGGAAGCAGATGATCCGGCGCAACAAGATAGCCCGCGCGCAGGCCGGAAATGGTGCATTTTGTAAAGGACGTCAGATAGATGGAACGCTCTGGTGCGAGGGCCGTCACAGGAGTTGGGCGGTCTTTTACAAGGGGGCCAAAGGTATCGTTTTCGATGATGTACAGGCCAAATTTTCGCGCCACCTCCACAAGCGCGCGGCGCCGCTCTTCTGGTACCATCACGGCTGTTGGATTTGCCAGTGAAGGAAACAAAAACAGTATCTTAGCTTCTTTTTCCCGACAATATTCTTCAAGCGCATCAGGGCGAATTCCGAATTCATCGGTCTGAATGCCGACCAAATTTAGACCAAGATAAGAGCATCCTGAAACTAGCATGTGATGGGTAATATCGTCCGCCAGCACCGTGTCCCCGGGGCGAGTTAAGGCAGACAACGCAGCAGACATGCCATGACTGACGCCGTTGGTCATAATGATACTATCGGGCGATGTGTCTACGCCACAAATTGACAACCATTTCACGCCGGTTTCCCGATGGGCATCGTGCCCGACGTTTGGGCGGCAGGATAAAAATATCGAGGGATCCAACTCGTCTGGGAGTCGGATCAAGGCTTTTTGGAAGCGATCAACATGCAGCTTGCTGAACATTGGGCGCGATATTGAAAGGTCAAATCCATTGCGCCCTTCGGACTTAAGTTTGAAGGGTTGGTCTTGGGTCACATTGGGATCAAGAACATAACTGCCACGTCCCACATGCCCGTCAATCAGGTTTTGCCGCCGCAAAGTTTCATACGCCTTGCTAACCGTGTGAACACTAAGACCAAGCCGTTCTGCCATCTTGCGATGGGTCGGCAACTGCTGGCCTTTTTGCAATTTACCGTCAGAGATCGCATGTGCTATTGCCGAGGCAAGGCCAGTATGCAGCGGATGTTGGAGAGTCGCGGGGTTGGGATACCATATTGTCATGCGACAATCCTAAGGTGATTTCATTGACGATACAATCCCCCGTAATTCTGCTCAAACTTCGTGATATTTGATACCAGCCTCGTAAAGTGCAGGACCGCCATTCACCATGCCATTACCTCAACAATCTTGTCGGTTGCGATGGGCCCTATGCGCCGCAAGGATTGGATCAAGTGACTGTGGGCCGCCTAAGTACTTCAATAAAATGGCGAACAATGATTGCGGGGTGACCAAAGGCCTTAACCATAACATCGCTTCCTGACCATTTTTATGTTTTTTGAACAATAAAATGAGGTGTTGTTAGGTTCCTGTCGCTGAAATGGCTAAAAATTTCGACGCACGCAGCCTCTTAACTTGGAAAGATTTTTGCCATTTCCCGATCAAAATGTGCCCAAGTCATCGTTGCTTTGTTGCCCGCGTAGCCATTATAGAACGATTTTCCCGTTGATGTTGGGAGCCCTGCCCAGATTTTAGCCATATTATGCATAAAATCATGGCGCTCTATTTCGCCCTCGCTAAAGGCGTTGAGGCCTGCTTCTACGAGGAGTACATCCGCCAGTTGATCTTGGACCTCAGCCGAAAATACTGCACGCTCATTCACTCCCAAAAAATCGACCAGACGTTGGAGAGTTGCTGGAATAAACTGATACCGGCCAATCGCGTGATTTTGGTTTGGTGTTTGTTCGATCCAGTCGAAAATTTCCGCAAGCGTCATGTCTGTCGGCTTTTTTGCAGGCCGAAGCCGAGCGCCGTGTTGAATGGCATCGTAACCTTTTTTGCCAGCTTCCGCTTGGCCGATGACATGGCGTATTCCTGTGGCTTGAAGGGCGTATTTGCTGAGTTGAACCTCTCGCTCGATCTTGTTTTCTTTGACAGAGTAGGGGGCAAATAAACTGGTGGCCCGACGTCCGGCGAAAAGGCTGGCCGTACTGAGCGGTTCATCGGGGCCGGAAGTTAAGCTACTTAGTTCAAACAGAGAACCGCTGCTTTGGGGCAGGGTGGAAACCCGAAATAGGGACGCCCTTTCGGCAAAAACAGGGGAGAAAAAAGCCGTTATAAACAACAGCAAGACGCCGGTGGCTAGGGATCGTTTCACGAACATTAAAACCTCAATTTAGAAGCTGGTATCTGGCTAACCCTAGAGTCAATGTGTTGATATTTTGTTGCCGAGATTTTCAATGCGGGGTTTTGGCACGGCCCATGCGAGAAGTTTGTCTCACGCACGTTTTCTTTTCTGCCAGTACTCGCTATGGTCCCTTAAATTCCTTTCTTCGTTAAAAACGAGGAGCAAAACTGGAAGACCATAGCGATGAAACAAGTCCGCAAGGCCACGACCGATGAAGCCCTTATTAAGCAGTTTTTGGAAAATGGGGGAAATGTCAGTGTTGGGAAAACAAAACCCTTGCCCAGTGAGCTTGGGATCAGCAACAACAGTTGGAACGTCAAGCTGACCAAAGAACAAAAGGCTGCGAAGCGCGGAAAATAAGAAAGTTTCTCGCCACGTTGTTTGGCGTTCAAGGAAAAGTCACATGATAGTCTATGGAATTAACACCTGCACAGATAGCCAGAAGGCCATCAAAACCTTGGAAGCTGCGGGCAAAGAGGTAAATTTTCGCGATATCCGCGCGAACCCAATGAGCGAAGCAGAATGGGCCGAATTAGTCGGCGAGTTTGGTGATCGTTTGTTGGATAAGAAGTCAACGGAATGGCGCGGCCTGAGTGATTGGTTGAAACATTCCGAAGCGGAAGATCAATTGGCCGCCAAACCCAAATTGATGGTCAGTCCCGTTATCCGCGATGGCGAAACCTATTATCTGGGCTGGGATCAGGCCGTGCAAGACGCGTTACTTTGACGGGGCCGCCCATCAAGTTACGTTTTTTGCCCTGCCGCATCCACAATAAACGCGACGATGTTCTCTTGAATGTCGACCTCTTGCGCGTTGATTGCCTGATCTAATGCCTGAAAAAGGCGCCGGTTTGCGTTCAATTGGTCGATCAGCGACAGAATGATCGGCAGGGCTTCGTCATTGACCTCCATATCATCGTTGAGGTCGGCAATGAGTTGCAGACGCGCGAGATCAAGGTCGTCAAAGAGGGGGCCGCTTTGCCCCGTGGCGGGGGCCACCCACGCTTCTTGAACGCAAATCCGGAGCCGCGTGACACTCAATCCTTGGACTTTTACCAGAACTTCCGCTTCGGTCATCATTTCGTTTCTCCCTTCCAGCCAGCCCGCGCGCTATACCCACCCGCCTCGCGCATCTCCTCCATGGCACTCACGAGGCTTTCGCTGATCTCGTCGGGCAGGACAATCTTGAGCGTCACCAATTGATCGCCGATTTTACCTTTGCCAGACGGGGCCCCGCGCTCCTTGATGCGCATAACGCGCCCGCTGCTTGAACCAGCAGGAATGCGCAATTTTACGCGGCCCTTTACCGTCGGAACTTCCACTGATGCGCCCAAAACCGCCTCGTCAATCGAGATGGGAAGGTCGAGAAGAATATCATCTCCGTCGCGGGTGAAAATGACGTCGGGTGCTACAGATATTTCAATCAGAGCGTCCCCTGCAGGGCCGCCGTTGATCCCGGGTTGACCGCGCCCCGCAAGGCGCAGGGTTTGCCCTTCTTTGATGCCAGCGGGGATCGAAACTTCAAGTTTACTGCCGTTGGGTGGCGTCAATTGTTGTTTGGCACCCGTGATTGCGTCGCGAAAACTAATGGTCAGGTGAAAGCGCAAATCGCCCCCGCGCATCGGCATATTCGCCCCTTGTCTGGCGCCGTATCTAGGGTCGCCCCCAAAGGCGCGCGAGAAAATATCGCCAAAACCGTCGAAGTTCCCCTCGGGTTCATAGCGGTGCCGCGGGCCGTTTGACGAGAAATCCTTATAGAAGCTTCTGTCCGGTTTTTCCGCACCCGAGGCGTCGATTTCCCCCGCATCAAAACGGCGCTTTTTTTCCTTGTCCGTGAGGAAGGTATAGGCTGCGGAAATCGCTTTGAACCTGTCCTGACTGGCGGCATCTCCCACGTTGATATCGGGGTGCAGCTTTTTGGCTAGGGCGCGAAAGGCCTTCTTGATTTCCGCATCGGTTGCCGTGGATTTGACGCCAAGCTCTGCATAGGGGTCTTGAATTGTTTTTGACACGTTGTGAGCCTTATTCGTAATTTTGCGCAATGAGATCAGGCAAATAAGCCGCCTCAAGCCGCTTTCACGTTGTCGCCTAGAGATAGGACGCGGCAACTTTCATATACAAAAAAGCCTATACACAAATTTATCAAGGGTCTATGCGCTTTTTGGCGTCCAAACCCCGAACAAAAGCGGCAAACTTACGCCAATGCGCGCGTAATCATTACCCCACTCCACGCCGAAAACCCCGTCAGAACGCCGCCCCATATCATATCGACGGCCACCTGTTGCAGCGACCAATCCCGTAAAGTCGCGTAATTGGTGAATTCATAGGTTCCATAGGCCAAAAGCCCCAAGGCCACCCCGCCAATCAGCGCCGCCGTCGGGTCTCCTGCTCGCAGGGCAGGGACTGAAACAAACCACAGCAACCCAACGATATACCCCATATAAAACACAAGGGCGGGACCCACCCGAAATGGGTCGGCGAAGAGATGGGCAATGTGGCGCTCAAAAACCGGTTTTATCAGTAGGCGCAGACCAATGGCGTCGAGCGCGAAAAATATTACCGCTGTTGAGAGGTAAAGGATCGTGATTTTCATGCGTTTGCATCCTTTAAAAAGGGGCGCACCATCCGCAAGCCTAGACCTGCGATACCGACGGAGGCGAGGGAGATGACGACCCAGTTTGGGCCAGACAGGTTTGCGACAACGACCCAGATCAGGGCCCAAATAACGGCGACGGGATAGCCCCATTCGCGCGGACGGGCCGCCTGCACGGAGGCAGCAACGGCCAACACGCCAGCGAGGCACAGGATTGCGGCGGTTTGTGCGGAAAGGAGGCCATATCCACCAAGCAAGACGCCAATCGCCACGCCCGTCGCCGCCGTGAGCCAGCCCGCATAAAGCGCAACGGGTCGTCCTTTTAGCCAAGGATCATTTGGGCCCGCGCGTAGCATTGCAAAGATCGCAGTTACGGCCATTGCAATGATCATCACCGTGGCCCAAAGGGGCGAAACATTGGCGACAGCAATCCAAAACGTCCCAATAACGAGGCTTACAGCCAGCCACGGCCGCATCGGGTGCCAGTCTTGCGAGTCCGGCGCGCGCCAGACACCGTAAGCTGCGCCAGCAATCAGCCAGAGGTAAATCACCCCCCAAATCGAAAACGCATAGCCCGAAGGCTGAACAGGTGGGTCGATTTGCGGGATCGGAAATTGTGCGGGTGTGAAGCCGTTGAACCCGATTGTCGCCAAGGGGGACAGGGCAAAGGTCAGCGTGGCACCTAAGACCAAAGCGGCAAGGGTTTTGGACTGTTTCTGGGTCATTGGGTCAACCGTCGGGTCAGGGGCAAAGCGGCCCAATAGGGAAGGGCGCTCAGCAGTTTCAGAACATAGGTAAAACGGCGCGGAAAGTGGATTTCAAAGCGGCCTGTGTTGAGGCCGTCAATGATCGCACAGGCCGCTACTTCCGGTGTTACGATGGCAGGCATGGTGAACGTGTTGCGCTGGGTGAGGCGCGTTTCGACAAAACCGGGGCTGATGAGGCGCACGTCAAAACTTCCCGCAAGTTCCGCCCGCAAGGATTCCGCCAGATTGATCACGGCTGCCTTTGTTGCAGAATATATCTGACCCTGCGGCAAACCGATATAGCCCGCGACAGATCCGCAAAGCGCCAGTTGCCCCCCTGCGCGCAACAGTCTTGGCGCGATTTGGGCAATATGAAAACTCCCCGTCAGATTGACGGTAACGATTTGCGCCGCGCGCTCAGGCGAGAGGTCAGAAATCTTCCCCGGATCATAAAGAGCAGCCAAATGGATCACACGGTCCAAGGGCGTAAACGTGGCGATCTCCTTGGCCGCTTTCTCCAAGCTCGCCCGATCCCCAACGTCCAGCGGCACGATCACGTGGTCTGTTCCAAGGCTTGCCGCCAACTCCTGCAACTTGTCCTCTGATCGCGCTGAAAGGATCAACCTTGCGCCGCGCCGCGCCCATTCACGGGCCAAGGCCGCGCCAATACCGTCGCTCGCTCCAATAATCCAAATCGTTTCGGGCTTAGGCATGCGCTAACTCCACTTGAACGACATCGGTTTGCCCGACGGCAAAGGACGCCGCGCAAATGCCGAGGTAGAATTGCCAATTGCGCAGGAACCCGTCATCAAAGCCCAGCTTGCGAATGCGCTCCGATTTCTGGTTCAAACGGTCATTCCATACGGCGCAGGTCCGCGCGTAATCGGCCCCAAAGTTATAAACGTCCTTTACGACCAACCCCGCCTGCCGCGCCTGTTGCGCGATGTTGGCGTTAGACAACAACATCCCTCCCGGAAACGTATAGTGCCGGATATAGTCAGAGCCACGTTGGTAGGTGTCGAAATAGCTGTCATCCACGGTTATAGCTTGAACCATGGCACTACCGTTCTCGGCCAATCGGGCCTTGAGGGTCGCGAAATAGGTTGGCCAATATTTTTGCCCCACCGCTTCAATCATCTCAATCGACACGATGCTGTCAAACGTCCCTTGGCTGGCGCGATAGTCTTGCAAGAGGATGTCCGCCCGCCCGTCAAGGCGCGCATCCGCGTAGCCTTTTTGGCTCGGAGAGATCGTCAGCCCCGTGACATGGCGTCCGCTTTCGGCCGCCCGTTCGGCAAATCCACCCCAGCCACAGCCGATTTCCAGCACGCGCTCGCCTTGCCCCAGACGATCAAGAATACGGTCATATTTGCGGTTTTGCCCACGGGTTAAATCCGTGTCGCCCTCCGAAAAAAGTGCGGAGGAATAGGTCATGCTTTCATCCAGCCAAAGCTGGTAAAATTCATTGCCAACATCATAATGGGCGCGGATATTGCGTGCCGCCCCTCCACGCGTATTGGCCCGCATCAAACGATCCACCACGCGAAACTTCAGGCTGTTCCAAAAGCCCGCATAGGCGTAACCGCTGAACTGTTCCATATTGAGCAGGGCGATACGGGTTAGGTTTTCGACAGAAGGCGTATCCCACAGGCCTGCCACATAGGTCTCGCCCAGTCCAATATCGCCGCGCCACGCAAGGGCGGGCACCACGGACCAGTCGTGGATTTGCATCTCGGCTGCAGGGCTGCCCGCACCAAAATCGTAAACTTCGCCCTCAGGTGTACGCAGGCGCAAACTGCCAGTGGTGATGCGGGCGCAGGTGTCCAAAAATTCGTGTTTCACACGCTTACTTAGAAAAAGCATTAGGTTACCTCGGTAGTGGGGGGAGCGGGACGGGTGCGATATTTTGCGCCTTTAAGTTTTAAACGTAGGGCTTGCCAGTGGATCAAGATCATCGTGCGCAGGGCGCCAAGCGGGCGGCGCAGACTTGCGTTGATGAGGCGTGCATTAGTCATCGGCACGCGTGGCCCCGCCAGACAGGCGACGACACCCTCATCTCCGTTACGATGCAAAATGCGGATTGAAATTTTCTCTGCGCGGATATCAAAACTGAATTCATAGGTGCCCGCGACCTCTTGAAAGGGGGACACATGCAGGGCTTTCGGCGTGGTAATGCGTGTGTCGGCGGTGATGGGGGACAGGTCGGGTTGGTGGCACAAATAGGAGTGACGGTCGCCAAACGGCGTCGAGACTTCGGCAATCGCGGCGATCATATCCTTGCCCTCCAGAACTAACCAAAAGCTGACAGGGTTAAAAATATAGCCCAAAACTCGTGGCTGCGTTAACAAGAGAATCCGCAAATGCGGGCGGGTCAATCCATGTACCGCCAAGATGTCGCGTACCCATTTTGCGCCGGTCCCTGCCTTAAGTGGGCCACCGTGATCCTGATCGTACACCGACATGAGGTTGAACCGATTGCGCGAGAAGAATGACGGCTTTTCCTGCGTGCCCTCCGCATCAATGAGCACATAATCGACGGTATATTTGAATCGATGCGAGATAGCGCCGCGACGGGTATGGGTGGTGACCCCTTTGACATATTCGGTACCTGTGGTCATGCGAATTGCCCAACCATTTTGCGCGCAATACGGGCGGCACTGGCAAAACCATCCTCGTGGAACCCGTGGCGCGTATAGGCGCCCGCGAACCACGTGTTATTTTCGCCCTGAATTGCGTTGAGTTGGCGTTGCGCCACCAAAGCGGGACCGTCAAACACCGGATGACGAAAGGTTTTTTGATCATAGATCAAATGGTCGGGCACGGGATCAATCGGGTTTAACGAGACAAACAGCGGGTCGCTCTCAGGGATGTTCTGAAGGCGGTTCATCCAATAGGTGACGCCAATGCGGGGCTCGGGTTGTGTTGTGTCAGCCTTGTAAACCCAACTCGACCATGCGGCTTTGCGGGTGGGCATTTGCGCGGTGTCGCGGTGCAGGATCATTTCATTGTCCTGAAACTGGATCGCAGAAAGCGCTGCGCGTTCTTGGGGTGTTGGCTGTTCAAGAAGGCGCAGGGTTTGGTCGGAATGACAGGCAAAGATGACCTGATCAAACGGCGCATGTGGTCCTGCAGCGCTGTTGATAATAACCTGCCCCCCCTCACGGCGCACGCTTTGCACAGGCGTTTTGGTACGTATGGCAACCCCGCGACCACGCAAATGGTGTTCAAGACGACGGACGTATTCGATACTTCCTCCGTCCACCGTCCACCATTGGTGTTGGCCAGAGGTACTCAAAAGCGCGTGGTTGCGAAAAAACTGTACCAGAGTGCGCGCGGGAAAACCGCGAATGTCGGAGGGGGAGGTAGACCAGATCGCACCACAGAGCGGCATCAGATAGAAGTTTTGAAACCATGGCCCGAGGTTAAGCCCATCCATCAAATCGCCAATTGTGGTGCTGTCGTCCTTTGCCAGCGCCTCGGCCTTGGCGTTAAATCGCAAAATATCGCGCACCATGCGAGCAAATCCAGGACGCAGCAGGTTTTGCTTCTGGGCTACGAGCGCGCGCAGATCTCGCAACCCGTATTCGATGTTTCCGCCATTGATCGACGCGCCAAAACTCATGTCGCTTTTGATAACAGGCACGTCCAAGTCCTGAAACATCCGCGTCAGATGGGGGTAGTTGGCGTAGTTGAACACAATGAACCCCGTGTCCACGGGCTGATCGCCATTTTTTCCCGCCATTACTGTACGCGCGTGGCCGCCCAACTTAGGGGCAGCCTCAAACAGGGTGACCGCATGATGCGGCGACGATAGATAAGCGGCCGCGAGTCCCGATATGCCACCGCCAATAATGGCAATGCGCAGGGGACGGATTTTTGGGGCATCAAATGACATGTTCTCTCCGAGCAACTTATTGAACTGTATACGTGTGAGAATTTTTTTGGATCAAAAATGATCTAATTTTCATTTGGCTTCGTAATGTGGTTATGATGATAGAAACGATTCATAAAAAACCCGCAACGCGGAGTGCAAATGCCGCGCAGCGAAAGGTCATGAAACTGGTGACACAAACGCCTGTCGACGTCTCTGAGCCAGTCTCTGAGCAATCCGTGTGGATGATCGCGATCCGCGATACACGCGATCGCGACGCGTTTGCGCGGTTATTTGACCATTTTGCGCCGCGTCTTAAAGGGTTCATCGTCCGGTCGGGAACCTCGTCGAGTATGGCGGAAGAGATCGTACAGGACGTGATGTTGACGGTTTGGCGCAAGGCCGACATGTTCGACCCGCATCGCGCACAGGTGTCTGCGTGGATTTATCAGATTGCCCGCAATCGACAAATTGACGTGATCCGCAAAGAGCGGCGTCCGTTGCCCGAAGAACTCGGCGAAGATCCCGGGTCAGAGCCAGACGCGAGCCAGATTTTGGCCGTCGATCAAGAAACCCAGCGTATCCGGCAAGCCCTAACGAAGCTCAAGCCCGATCAACGTGACATCATCCAAAAAGCCTATATGGGCGAGCTGACCCATCAGGAGATCAGCGCTCAAACCGGCCTGCCGCTTGGCACAATTAAATCGCGTATCCGACTTGGTCTGGAACGCCTACGGCACGAATTGAAGGAACTACGTTAAGATGACCTCAATCCACCATCATACCCCCGACGCCATGCTGAACGCTTACGCGTCCGGCAACTTACCACATCCGTTTGCAATGGTCGTAGCGGCGCATGTGTCGATATGCCTCGAGTGTCGCGCGGCGCTTGAGGCGCATCAGACTGTTGGCGGAGCGCTTCTCGAAACCACCGACGTTGCCGATGTGTCGAGCAGCCTAAAAGCGGATATCATGGCGCAGCTTGACGCGCCCGCTCCCGTGGAACCTACCTACACGCGTAGTGGCGTTTATCCGGGGCCTGTGATGGCCGCGCTCAAAGGCAAACCGCCACGCTGGAAATCCTTGGGGCTTGGGGTGCGGCAATGCATCTTGTCTGCGGATAAAGAAGGCTCAACGCGGCTCCTTTATATCCCTTCAGGGCGGGCCGTTCCCGATCACAGCCATAGCGGCATGGAGCTGACTTTGGTTTTGCAGGGGAGCTTTAGCGACGAGACGGGGCAGTTTGGTGTGGGCGATCTTGAAATTGCTGACAGCGATCTTGAGCACACGCCCATCGCAGGGGCTGGTGCGCCCTGTATCTGTCTTGCAGCCACGGACGCACCCTTGCGGTTCACGTCGTTTGTGCCACGCTTGCTCCAGCCGCTTTTCCGCATTTAGCGCGAAAACTATATTGCCGTTAGGGAAAAATCCATCAGGCAATCTGGTGGATTTTTTTATTAAAACAATAGCTTGCGGCGTTAATTTCATGTGAAGTTTAAAAGTGATCCAGTTCCGATTTTTCTCCGTATCAATAATACGAATGCAAATTAACACAGGACGATTTAAGTCCAGTATATGGAGAGACAGAATGAAAACGACATTGAAAGCCACAGTCACCGCCCTTGCTCTTAGCCTTGCCGCAGGCACTGCGAATGCCGCTAATATCGTTGAGATTGCCGCTGGAGATGAGCGCTTCACGACCCTTGTGGCCGCCGTTGAAGCGGCTGGACTTGCGGAAACGCTCTCGGGGCCTGGCCCCTTCACAGTTTACGCGCCGGTGAATGATGCTTTTGCCGCCTTGCCCGAAGGCACAGTTGAAACATTGTTGATGCCCGAGAACAAAGGCCAGCTCACAAACGTGCTGCTTTACCACGTGGACGACCGCAAATTGACCGCCAATATGATCCCCACGGGCTCGACATATTTCGCACCTATTTTGGACAGTGAACGCCTGTGTATCACTGCGGGAAGTGACGGCGTTATGATAGCGGATGGAACTGGCGAAATGGCGAATGTAATCATCGCGGATATCATGGCCGACAATGGTGTGATCCATGTGGTTGACAAAGTGTTGCTGCCCGGCACGCGTCCAGCCTGCAACTAAAGCAAACCCCGTGGTGCGCGTCTTAAAAAAGAACGCGCGCCACGTATCTTTTTGCGGTAGGTAAACCTATGAGACTCGGCGATGAAATCACAGTGAACGATCGTTTTCAGACAGGGTATACCTATGCTCTTTCTGCGCCTGTTGGGGCGGAATTTGCCGATGATTTCAACCCTGTCTATACCCCGCAGAAAATGCTTGAAATGGGGGTTTTCGAGGGGCGCTACCTGAATGATTGCACGCAAGAGTTTCCCGCGGCGTGGTTTGAAAACGCCAAGATCAGCTCAAAACCGGACCCCGCTTTGAATTATTTTGGGATCAAAAGCCGACAACCGCTTTCTGTTTGGCAGGAAAAGGGTTGGATTTATGGCCCTGATCCTCGCGGTTGGTTTCAATGGTATTGTCGGTATTTCCTTGGCCGACGTGTTGAGGACATTGATCGCATTCAAATCAAACGATGGCGTGGATTTGCACGCCATGCAGGCCAAATTCGCGCCAACTGTTACCCCGGAGATATTTTTTGTCGCCCTCGGCAACGGCAAGCATTATTGCAGTGGTCCTATGATCCGCTACTCTGATCGCTCTGGGATCGTAATTGTTTGATATCGCGTATTTTCAGGGTTTATACCCAACGTAATCCTCTCAATATGATCCTTAGCTAGAGTCATCTAGGTTCCGGTCCGTGAATCAAATGCTCGCGAGACTTTCAAAATTAGTGTAAGAGATAGCACATGAATATGTGAAACGGGCATACCCGTCTGTGAGGTAAATTCACGGCAAGCGACCTCTAATTCAATTTGGAGGGATTTTAAAAATGACCAATATTATTAAATTAGACGGCACAGAAAAGATTTTTGCATCAGACGTGATCGAAGCCCTTGCCGGGTCCTTGCGCGGCAGCGTCTTTTCCCAAGGTGCCGTAGAGTTCGACGAGAGCCGCACGTTATGGAATGCGATGGTCGACCGCCAACCCGGTCTTGTTATTCGGGCGATGGGGGCGAGCGACGTGCGCGCTGCCGTCAATTTTGCGCGTGAAAACAACCTGTTGCTCGCCATTCGTTCCGGTGGGCATCAGATTGCCGGACATGCCGTAGCCGAGGGCGCGTTGCTTTTGGATCTGTCGCATATGCAAAGTGTCCACGTGGATCCGTTCGCAAAAACGGCCCGTGTGGAACCGGGGGCTTTGTTGTCTGACGTCGATAAGGAAACCCAATCACATGCCTTGGCCCTGCCTACGGGTATCAACTCCACGACAGGGATTGCGGGGCTAACTCTTGGTGGTGGATTTGGCTGGATCACGCGCAAATTCGGGATGACCATCGACAGTCTTCTGTCCGTTGATATCGTCACCGCGGATGGCAGCTTTTTGACGGCGAGCGCGGATCAAAACGCTGATTTGTTTTGGGCGGTCCGTGGGGGTGGCGGTAACTTTGGCGTTGTTACTTCCTTTGAATTCCGCCTGCATGAAGTGGGGCCTTCCGTACTGGCAGGTCTGATCGTGCATCCACTTGAAGATGCGCCGTCCTTGCTGCGCGCCTACAACAAAATCGCGGGTTCCGCGCCTGACGAGTTGACCGTCTGGGTTGTTATGCGCAAAGCGCCCCCTCTGCCGTTTCTCCCTGAAGACTGGCACGGCAAACCGGTGCTTGTCTTTGCAGCCTGTTATATTGGTGATGAAGCCGATGGTGGAGAGTCCCTCAAGCAATTGCGTGGGTTGGGAAATCCGATTGCGGATGTGATCGGCGAGGCACCCTTCGTGGGGTGGCAAACCGCGTTTGATCCTTTGCTCGCGCCCGGCATGAGAAACTATTGGAAGAGCCATGATTTCAATGAGCTTTCTAGCGACGCCGTGTCGGTGCTTCTAAAGGCCATCGAAACATTGCCCGATCCAAACAGCGAAGTTTTCATTGCGCATGTCGGCGGTGCCATGGCGCGGGTTGCCGAAGACGCCACGGCCTATCCTCAACGATCCGCGCATTTTATCATGAACGTTCATACCCGATGGGCGGATGAGTCTGGTGATGCCACCTGTATCGGATGGGCGCGGAAATTATTCGACGACACGGCGCAATACTCGACCGGAAGTGTCTATGTGAACTTCATGCCCGATGATGAGGTGGGGCGAGTAACGGGGGCTTACGGGAGCAACATGGAGCGATTGGGCCATGTGAAGGCCAAGTATGACCCAAAAAACCTGTTCCGCCTCAATCACAACATCAAACCCACTTCCGCATCCCGCGCGGCTGAATGAGGGTAAAATTCCATAAAATACGCACCAGCATAAAGGATTGATGATGACGGATACTCCAGAAGAAAGCCTCGATCCTGCGAATTGGGCGGATATGCATAAAACGGCGTCGCGGATGATTGACGACGCCGTTGCCCATGTTGAGGGGGTGCGGGAGCGTCCGGTTTGGCAGCAAATGCCGCAATCGGTGCGCGATGGTTTCCTCACGCCTGTGCCCATGGAACCCACGCCATTGGACGCGGTTTATGACGAGGTTCTGTCAACGGTTTTCCCCTATGCGATGGGGAATATTCACCCACGGTTTTGGGGCTGGTACATGGGATCGAGCAATTTTACAGGCGCGCTGGCTGATTTTCTGGCGGCCATTGAGGGGTCCAACCTTGGCGGAGGGGATACAGCGGCAGCCCAAGTTGACCGGCAAGTCGTGAACTGGCTCCAGGAATTGATGGATTTTCCAGCGTCGGCGAGTGGGACATTGACCAGTGGCGGGTCGATGGCAAACATGGTGTGCCTGACGGTTGCGCGCAACAAAATGGCGGGCGTCGATGTGCGCGAGGAAGGGATCACAGCCCTGCCCAAACCGCTGCGATTTTACACCTCAGATCAGGTCCATAGCGCTAGCCAGAAGGCGTTGGAAGCCCTCGGCCTTGGTCGACGCGCCCTGCGGGTGATCCCTTCGGACGCCAACTTTCGGATGAGCATACCCGCGTTGGAACAGGCCATCCAAGAGGATCGTGCTGCGGGGTGCGTACCCGCCTGTGTGATTGCCACGGCCGGCACCACAAACACTGGTGCCATAGATGATATGCAGGCCATCGCAGCGCTGTGTACGCGAGAAGGGATATGGTTCCATGTGGACGGCTGTATAGGGGCATTGATCAAGCTCGCGCCCTTGAACCGTGCTATGGTGAAAGGGATTGAGAAAGCGGATTCCTTGGCCCTTGATCCGCACAAATGGCTACATACGCCGTTTGAAGCGGGGTGTGCTTTGGTCAAAGACGCGCAGTTGCATTTCGATACGTTTGAGTTGCACGGCGAATATCTAGAGGAAAAACCACGCGGTATTGCGTCGGGCGGATTCCTCGCGGATTATTGTTTCGAGCTGTCGCGTGGCTTTAAGGCGTTAAAAATATGGATGTCGCTAAAAGAACATGGGGTGGAGAAATTTGGCCGTCTAATTGATCAGAATATTGCGCAAGCCGCCTATTTGACGGACCTCATCCACACGGACTCGCATTTGGAACTCATGGCACCGACGTCGATCAATATCGTCTGTTTTCGATATCGTAATGCGGCGGGCTCGGATGAGGACCTCAAGGCGCTGAACACCGAAATCATGCTCCGCCTGCAAGAAAGCGGGCTGGCAGTACCCTCCGACACCACGGTGGGCGGACGGCATTGTTTGCGTGTGGCGATCAACAATCATCGCACCAAACGACAGGACCTTGATTTGTTGGTGCGAGAGGTCGTTAAGTTAGGACAGGAGCTTGAGTTGCCTGCGCCTTAGTCACTTCCGCGCGCGCCCCATGTATCCGAAAGGCGATACCCTTCGGGCCAAGGATCAGTGGGGTCGAGCATATGTTGGTGGATGCCCGTAATCCATGCTTGGCCCGAAATTTCGGGCACAACGGCGGGGCGGGAACCGACCGTGGTTTCGCTGACGATGCGGCCCGTAAAAGTTGAGCCAATGACAGACACCGCCGTTAATGTGTCGTCCAACCCCATCTCGCCACGGGCGTGCAAAACTGCCATCCGCGCCGAAAGGGCTGTGCCCGTTGGCGAACGATCGACCTTGCCCGGTTGAATGGCAACGGCGGCACCTGCGCGTAATTCGTTTCCGTCGCGTGTCACGGGGCCCGCAAAAAGGCAGAATGAAAAATGGGTCCAGTCGGGATTGTCGGGATGGTGAAACGCCAGCTTTTCATTTGCCGCATTGGTGATACGCACGCCAAGGCGGGCAATTTCATGCGCTTCTTCGGCGACCAGTGACAGGCCCATCGCTTCAGCGTCGACAATCACAAAACTATCGCCGCCATAGGCCGTATCGACCCGCAATGTACCAAGGCCATCGACCTCCAGTTCGACGTCCAGATCGGCCGCAAAGCTGGGCAGGTTTTGCACGGAAATCTTCTCGGCCTTGCCGTTTTTACATGTCGCGCGCACCTTCACCAACCCACCGGGCGCTTCAAGCACCAGTTCGGTGACAGGCTCAATCATCGGGATAATCCCGCTTTCCAAAAGTACGGTCGAAACGCAGATCGAATTGGAGCCGGACATCGGGGGCGTGTCTTCGGGTTCCATGATGATAAAGGCCGCATCGGCGAGCGGGTTTTTCGGTGGTACCAATAGGTTTACATGGCGAAACACGCCGCCGCGTGGTTCATTTAGCACGAAATTGCGCAGAGTTTGGTCCTTAGCGATCCAACGGCTTTGCTCCCAGAGCGTCTCACCGGGGGGCGGGGTCACGCCACCCACAATCACGTCGCCAACTTCGCCTTCGGCATGGGCCGAAATCACATGGATGGTTTTTGAACTGCGCATTTTAGGGACCTTAAAGTTGAGGCGTGAGCCAGTCGGGGAGAGTGTTGGGCGCTTGGCCGGTGCAGGCGGCGCGGGCGCAATCGGCGAGCGAGCCAAACCGCACTTCGCGCCCACAAAGACCCGGCGCATAATGCGCGTATTTACCAGAATTGGTCATCAAGGTTTTGGCGCTTGGGGGGAATACGGGTTCGGAAATCGAACACCAGCAAATATCCGGCACGACTTGGACGCCTGCGGCCTCAAGGATGGCCAATGTGCTGTTTGCGCGGGCTTGGGTGAGGGTGTCGTGGCCCAAAGTGACGATGACATCGGTTGCGCTGTGACGATGTTTCCCCTCAAGAAGCCGCGCCAAAGCGTGGCATTCCGATAGCGAGAAATGGGGGCTGCCAAAGGCCACGAGATCGATTTGGGCGGGGCCGGGATTGAACTGTTGCCAAATCCGCGCAAGGTCAGGGAGGCCCGCGTACACGGTTTCGGCGTTAGGGGAGATCATCGTGGCCTCTGGTGTAATGCCTGCTACATGCATCATCGGCGCCGCGGAGGTGGTGCCAAACGCAGCGCACATTGCCTTGAGATCATCCTCATTCGGGGTCAGGTTTTCCAACCCTGTCAAAACGGGAATACATTCAGGGGCCAAATGTCCTGCAAGATATCCCAACATCGGCCAAAGGGAGTCATCGTGCCGCGCGGGGAGAGTTATTTCGATGATCCGAAGGGCGGCGCGGTGTTCATCAAGATAGGCGCCAGACAAGGGGGCGCGACCCGTAAGGGCGATGCAAAGATCAAAGAAATCAGGGTGTTTCACTGTGCGCGCGGCCAAAACCGTATTGGCATAGACCACAGCGTTGGATTCCGCCCATGCGATCATTTCCCCAGCCTTGGGGGTGGTGTCGAGCAAGTAGGGCGCGCAGGTGAAACTTGGACGTGCGCCCATTTTTACATAGGCATCTGCGAGGCGGCTTGCGGGTAGCCCAAAATCGGGCGGGATGCCTTGTGCGCGCCAATTGGCGTGATCAACAGAGATCGCATTCATCGTGGTTGGAACCCGCACTTGTGCGCCCATATTGGCCACTTTTTCGGCGAACACCAGATTGGCGGGGCTCGCGTAAATACAGCCGTCGATATGCACTTGGGTCACGTCGATCAAACTTGTGGCCCCTTGCAGGGCTGCCATGGTGACGATGGTTTGCATGGCCATTTTGGGCGCTTCGCCGTCGGCACCTGCAAGCATGGCGCGGTCGCCGTCTGAGAGGTCAAGCGCGACGTCGGCCAAGGGGGACAGCGGGATTGTCAGGTTTGGCGCGGTGATTTCGGTTGGCGAGATTTGCGCGGTGGCGGCTTGGGACAGGGCTGCGAAATCTGCCGCGTCCAATTGTGCGACGGGGACGTTCATGTCAAATAGCTGCTGTGCGATCAACGCGCCGAGGGTCAAAACATCCTCATGGTCGCGGAAAATAAACGCGGCAGGGGCGTGGCCGTTTTGGATCAATTCAAGCACCACGCCAGAGCCTGTGCAAGATCCGCGACTGGTGGGCATCAGCACGATTTTCCCCGCGAGGGATTGGCGGTGCCACGGATGATGTGCGTCGATGACGACGCCTGTGGAAGCATCAACGCCGCCCCAAAAACTAAGGCCTTCTTCGGACGCCAAAACGGGTCCGTTTGCGTGTCCGGCAAGGATGCTGCGTGTCATAAGTACTTTCTATTTAACCACAAAACCATGCGCGAAGGGGTCGCGTTCATCGTCTATGAATATTGTATTGATGCCCGTTACGCGGGCCCATCCGGCAATCGACGGGATGATCGCAGGCTTATCTGCAACCGTTGCCGCTGCCTCGACGCGGCCCTTGAAGAGCGAGCCGATGATGCTCTCGTGGATAAAATCATCGCCGACGGAGAGTTTGCCTTTTGCCGCCAATTGCGCCATGCGCGCGGAGGTTCCTGTGCCGCAGGGCGAACGGTCGATCGCTTTGTCGCCATAGAAAACCGCGTTGCGTGCGCTGGCTTCTGGATGCTGTGCCGCGCCCGTCCACAGGATATGCGATAGACCGCAAATCGAGGGTTTTTCTGGATGGGTAAATTCGTATTTTTCATTCAATGCTGTGCGAAGTTTTTGGCTAAACCCCACCAACTCGCCTGCGGAAAAATCGGCCATATCATTGAAATTTTTCTGCGGATCGACGATGGCGTAAAAATTACCGCCATAGGACACATCAACAACAACTTCGCCTAGGCCTGCGACGTTGGCCGTAAGCCCTTCGGAATGCAGGAAACTCGCGACATTGGTCAGGCGCACTTCCTCGATAAACCGCCCGTCCTGAACATAGGTCACATCGACCCGACCGGCAGGGGTGTCTAGCCGCAGCACGCCCGCCGTTTCGGGGCGGATCAAACCGTTTTCCAGCGCGATTGTGACGGTGCCGATGGTGCCGTGGCCGCACATTGGCAAACAGCCAGAGGTCTCGATAAACAACACCCCGACGTCACAATCCTCGCGTGTGGGCGGATAGAGGATCGCGCCCGACATTTGGTCGTGGCCGCGTGGCTCAAACATCAAGCCCGTGCGGATCCAGTCGTATTCAGCCAAGAAATGCGCGCGTTTTTCCAGCATCGTGTCGCCGCGTAATTGCGGCGCGCCACCGGTTACAAGGCGCACGGGGTTGCCACAGGTGTGGCCGTCAATGCAAGGGAAGGTAAATTGGGTCATGCGATGCCTCTAAAAACGCGCAGGAGAGAACGGGGATAGGTCCATCGCGGGGGCTTTGCCAACGAGCAAATCCGCGATGATTTCAGCAGTGCCCGCCGATTGGGTCAATCCAAGATGCCCGTGGCCAAAAGCACAAATCACATCAGGGCGTCCAGGCAGGGGGCCGAGAGCCGGAAGAGTGTCGGGGAGCGATGGACGGAAGCCCATCCACTGTGTGCCACCCGTGGTTTTTAACGCAGGCATGAATTGTTTGGCTTTGGTCAGGAGCGCTTCTGCCCGCTTATAATTTGGTGGAAGTTTCAATCCGCCCAGCTCAACCGCTCCGCCAACACGGATGCCGGTTGTCAGCTTGGAAATTACAAAACCATGGCCGCCGAACGTCACGTGGCACCGCAGATCGACCGCGTCTGGGGGCAGCGTGGTGTTATAGCCGCGCTCGGTTTCAAGCGGGATTTTGACACCAGCCGTCCGCGCAAGGTGGTGCGAGAACGCGCCCGCCGCAAGGACGATTTTGCCGGTCATTTTTCCGACACTGGTCTGCACACCGCCGTCAACCAAACTCGTGGCTTCGGCGATTACAATTTCGCCGCCCTTGGCACGGAACTGCTCGGCAAGCGCGAGGGTGTATAGCTTGGGGTCGGAAATTGAGTACCATTCCGGCGTGAATGTTGCATGGGTGAACCGCGCATGAAGACCCGGTTGGACCTCAGCGATTTCGTCGCCTATGAGGTGACGGAAGGGGATGTCGGCGTCTTCACGGACCTTCCAGCCCGGCAGGCTGGCTTCAAACTCGGACCGCCCCTCATAAACCAGCAATTGCCCGTCGTGGTGCAGCATATCCATCAAACCGTTGTCGCGCAAAAATGGTTTGAGCGCGCGTTTTGAAATCGCGTTCAATTCCGTCAAAGCAACCGTTGATGCGCGCACTTCTGCGGGCCAACTCGCGCGCCAAAATCTGTACATCCATGGTGCGATTTTCAACGCGTATTGAGGCGGGATCGACAGGGGGCCTAACGGATCGAGTAGCCATTTCGGAGCTTTGCGCATAACTTTTGGTGAAGCCAGCGGCAGGATTTCGGGAAAGGCAAACGCGCCAGCATTGCCCGCAGAGGCCCCCGCAGAGGGGCCTTCACGATCAATCACACGGACAGTAAGACCCCGCGCTTGAGCTGCCAAAGCAATCGAGAGACCGACTACACCGGCGCCAACCACCACGACATCTTGGGTGCTCATTAGCGTACGCTCGAAAGAAACTTTTGCGTTTCCGCATGCTGTGGCGCGTCGAAAAATTGTTTGGACGGCGCGATCTCGGCCATGACTCCTTGATGGAAAAAGGCGACCCGATCCGAAACATCGCGGGCAAAACCCATTTCATGCGTCACGCAAATCATCGTCATACCCTCGTCTGCAAGCAGTTTCAGCGTGTCCAACACCTCTCCCACCAATTGCGGATCAAGCGCGGATGTCACCTCATCAAATAACATATATGCAGGCGACATAGCTAGAGCGCGCGCAATCGCCATACGTTGCTGTTGGCCACCGGAAAGCCGTCCAGGATAGACCAAGAGTTTCTCGGCCAAGCCAACATGCGTGAGGTGTTTGACGGCGATTTCTTCGGCTTGTTCGCGCGACATTCCCAACACTTTGCGCGGGGCCAAAGTCACGTTTTCCAACACGGTGAGGTGGGGGAAAGAGTTGAACTGTTGGAACACAATACCGATATTGCGGCGCAGTTTGTTAAGGTCGGTGGATTTTGCATGCACCTCAATCCCATCCACAAGGATGCTGCCGTGGCTGATCTGTTCCAAACCGTTGATACAGGTCAGGAGCGTCGATTTTCCCGAACCAGAGCCGCCGATAACCGACACAACTTCACCTTTTTGAACCGTCAGGTCGATGCCCTTGAGCACTTCCAATGGACCAAAGGATTTACGAACGTCTTTAATCTCAATCATTCTCACGCCACCTTTTTTCGAGTTGGCTTCCAAGCCGAGCGATGGGGAAGCTTAGGGCAAAGTATATAACTCCTGTGACCATCAGGATGAACATAGGTTCTTGCAGGCGGGTCACAAGGATCTGGCTGGCGCGCAGCAGTTCGATGATGCCCAGCCAGAGGACCAATGAGCTGTCTTTCAAAACGCCGAGGGTAAGGCCAATCCAGCTTGGAAGGGCCACCCTAAGCGCCATTGGGAACACGATTTGCGTCATGTCTTGGCCCCACGACAGACCCAACGAGCGCGCCGCGCGACGTGTGACCATCGGAACCGCATCAATTGCGCCGCGCACAATCTCGGTGCAATAGGCCGATGTATAGAGCGCCAAAACGACACAAGACGTGGCGAAGGGCGGCATATTTAGGCCCGCGATCGCTTGGAACGCATTCGCCAAAACCAACTGGATCAGCAACGGCACAGAGCGAAATATATCCAAGACAAAGATTATAGGCAGGGCGGCCCACGTACTTATATGGGCGCGAAGGACGCCAAAGAACAGCCCCATAAGTGTGCCGCCCGTCACAGCAAAGGCCGTGACCGCCAGTGTCATTCCTGCGCCTTTAGCGAGGAACATCAGGTCGTTAAGGTTTAAACCGGTATCAAACATGGTACTCTCCTTAATACCGGAACATGCGCCATGCGATCAGCCGTGCGCCAATCGTCACCGCTTTTGCAATGAAGTAGTAGAACACAGCCGCAAGGGTAAAAATCTCAAACGTGCGAAAGCTTCTCACGTTGATATCTTGGGTTACGCCAGCGAGGTCGGTGTTCATTCCTACGGTCACGCCCAATGAGGTCATCAGGATCGCCCAAACCATTTGGTTGGTGGTGGGCAAGAAAGCGATGCGGAACATTTGCGGCATCACAATCAGGCGGAAGGCCTGAAGGGGGCGCATCCCGAGGGAACGTGCCGACCGCGTTTGGGTGTCTGGAATGGCGCGCAGGGCGCCGCGAAATGTCTCGGCCAAATAACCCGCATTATTGAACGTAATCCCAGCCAAAAGCGCCACGAAGGGGCTGAGGTGGATGCCAAAACTTCCCAATCCGAAATGCGCCATGTAAATCTGGAAAAGGGCAGGCGTGTTGCGTGCCACCTCGACCCATACTGTCGCGGGCGCATAGATCAGCTTGGATTTTGAATTGCGCGCAACGGCGAGGATGACGGCCAAAAGGATACCCATGACCATCGACAAAAGGGCGATCTCAAGTGTGACCAAAGCTCCGTCAAATAATTGCGGAAGCTTTTGCAGCGCCTGACGCCATTGGAATGTATAGTTAAACATCGCGACCCTTTGTGTGGGAGCTTGCGGGAAAGCAAGGGGGCCCGAAGGCCCCCCGCCGATTTAACGGTAAACGTTAGGAACAGTTAGTTCAGGTGCGTCGCCGCCAACCCATTTGCCATACAGCTCTTGATACCGTCCTGTGCGGACTTGTTGGTTAATGAAGAGATCAAGATAGTTCAGCAGGCCGTACTCGTTACGCAGCGCGATAAGGCCTACGTAATCAATGGCATAAGGCGCGTCGCCTTTGATAGTTAGGCCTGGGTATTTGCCCGAAGCAACGATGGAACCAGCCACAGTTGAAGTCACAACCGTCGCGTCAATTTGGCCTTGCGAAAGGGCAAGGAACACGTCTGCTTGGGATTGGTATGGACGGAAGCTACCTTCGCCCCATTCTTTGACGTTGTCCTCAAGTGCGATGCCTTCGAAGGTGCCGCCAACGGAACCAACAGTTTTGCCTTTCAAGCCGTCAAAATCTTCAACACCAGCATCTTCGCGGGTCAAAACAACGTTTGTGAAGGCGAAATAGGGGATCGTGAAGCCAGCGGTTCTTGCGCGCTCAAGCGTGTCAGAAGTGGAGGCAACCCCAACATCAACACGGCCCGAAACCAAGGCTGGAATACGGTCAGGGAAGGGTGTTTCAACGATTTCTGCTTCTACGCCGAGTGCCGCTGCAAGGTCATTGCAATAGTCGACGTCAAAGCCGATTGGGTTGTTGTCCGCATCGCGTGACCCCATTGGTGGGAAATCCAACACCACAGCACAGCGCAGCGTGCCAGATGCCATGATATCGTCCAATTTGTCCGCGTTTGCCGGTGAAGTAAGCGCCGTTGCAGTCAGCAGGCTTCCAATAATCAACGAAGTTTTCATTTGTCGTTCTCCCGTGGTGGCATTGTTTTTTGATTCGTCTGTGAGGCGACTATGGTTGTGCATTTTACTTGAATCAACTAAAAATATTATTTGTATTTAATTAGTATACTTAACGGGCGCGACTTGTCGATAAAGGCCGTAGAGCGCCCTGTTTAAGGGGCGAATCGACCTCGTTTGCGCAAATGAAATGCGAACTCTTCGACAGGAATGAGAAAGTGACGGGGGAGGTGACTTGCTAAGATTATCCTCTATGTATACAAATTATATACAATTGGCGGCCCGCCTTTGTCTGAAATATCCGCGACGCCATCTAATGAAAGTAAGGACTACCAAAATGACCGACGCAACGACCCTCACCGCCCAAGAGTTGAGCGGATTGATCGAAGAGATATTCCTCAACGTTGGGTTCTCGGTCACACAGGCAGGCCCCTTGGCGCGCGTGATTTTGGCGGGAGAACAGGATGCGTGTAAATCACATGGCATCTATCGGATTGAGGGCTGTTTGCGTACGTTAAAGCAGGGAAAAGTGGACCCACAAGCGACGCCGAAATTGCAACAGGATGCCTCCGCAATTGTTCGGGTCGACGCCAAGGGTGGCTTTGCCAATGCAGCGTTCGAGTTGGGCGCGCCCGTGCTGGCGGAACGCGCCCATAGCTTGGGGTTAGCGGCGCTTGTGATCAACGATTGCACCCATTTTTCCGCGCTTTGGCCAGAGGTTGAGGCGCTCACCGATCTTGGCCTTGCCGCGATTGCGATGTGCCCAAGTTACGCGACAGTTGCGCCAACGGGCGGCACAAAACCTTTGCTCGGCACCAATCCGCTGGGCTTTGGTTGGCCCCGCAAAGGCGCGCACCCCTATGTGTTTGATTTCGCCACCAGCGTCGCGGCGCGCGGCGAAGTTGAGTTGCACCGTATCGCGGGGAAACCGCTTCCCGAGGGCTGGGCGATGGATGAAAACGGCACGCCCACAACCAATGCCACGCTGGCTTTGGAGGGGGCGATGCTGCCCTTTGGCGGCCACAAAGGGTCGGCCATTTCCACCATGATCGAATTGCTCGCGGGGGTGATGATCGGCGATATGACCAGCCCCGAAGCCTTGGAGTTTCTGGGAGCCACCAATATCGCGCCGCGCCACGGCGAACTGATCATTGCCTTTAGCCCCGAAAAATTTGCCGCAGGCCGCGGGGGCGCGAGCTTGGATCGAGCGGAAACCCTGTTTGATGCGATCCTTGGTCAGGGGGCGCGCTTGCCGTCGCAACGCCGCTTTGCAGCGCGGTCCGAGTCTCAGGCTAATGGCATTCGCTTGACGGCCGAAGAGGTGGCTTTGTTGGATCGCCTGCGCAAAGATGGGTTGAAGGCCGTCTCTTAAATCCTTTTCCATAAACGAAAAAAGGCCCGCGAGGCTCTGCGGGCCTTTTTGATTTGAATGGGGCGCTGTAGCTTAAAGAACAGCGCCTGCAAGTTTGGACCAATCGGCATACCACGCGCGGAACAGCTTGAGTTGGGCTTCGACAAAACCGCGTTGGCTGTCCGAAAGCGCGTCGCTCTCATTGAAATGCAGCGTGTATTCCGCGTCTCCGTTCAAAACCATCATATGTTTGAAGAACAACACCAAGTCGGCACCTTCGTCAAATTTCGACAAAACGTTAAGCGCGGTTTCCAACTCGGTTGCGCGTTGGCGTGACAGTGCGTTGCCTTTGGCGGCATCTTGGCTCAGGGCGACCAGATTCAAGACTTCGGAGGGGAGGACGTTGCCGATACCCGTGATCGCACCTGTCGCGCCGCAATTGACGAAACCATGCACAACAGCGGTGTCGACACCGATCATCAGGCTCACGTCGTCGTTGCCGCTGGTGATGTGTTCTGCCGCATAGGACAGATCATCATAGCCGCCGAACTCTTTGAAACCAATCAGGTTTTTGTGATCCTTGCGTAGTTCAAAGAACAGGTCCGCGCGGGTGGCAAAGCCATAGTGGGGGCTGTTGTAGATCACGGCGGGGAGGTCGGGGGCCGCGGCCAAGATGTCTTTGAAATGTGCTTTTTGTGCCGGCATAGAACCGCCACGCGACAGCACGCGGGGGATAACCATCAGGCCTTGGGCGCCGACTTTTTGCGCGTGGGCCGCATGGGCAACCGCCAGTTTCGTGTTCACAGCGCCCGTGCCGACGATCAAGGGAACACCCGCTTTAACGAGGCGCTCAACGCCTTCCATCCGCTGTGCATCCGTCAAAAGCGGCCAGTCGCCCATCGAGCCACAATACACCACCGCCGACATGCCCGCCGCGAACAGTTCTTGTCCCTTTCGGACCAAAGCGTCGAAATCCGGGGTGCGGTCGGGGGTGCAGGGCGTCATCAGGGCCGGAATGGTTCCGGAAAAAATGGGGCGGGTCATTGTGATCTCCTAAAGTGTCGTGCGCGTGCGGGATTAGATTTAAAGGCGCAGCGCATAGAGTTTGATTCTATATCTTGAGCGCGATAATACGTGTTGGATTTTATTTGTCGACAAGTTTTGTTCTAGAGTCGAACAATCGTCATTACTCTTGCTCCAACGAGCGGGTTCCAATATCCTTCTTGTGTACAAAAAGGATTCATCATGACAAAGTCAGACGCCATCAAGAAACCCGACCGAAAACGCGGGTCTGGAGTGAAGCATGTGTACGATGTTTTGCGCGATGAAATCATCGATTTGGTCCTGGAACCGGGCAGTCCAATTGACGAAATCCAACTGGCGGAACGCTTTGCGATGTCGCGCACGCCGATCCGAGAAGCACTGGTCCGCTTGTCTGTGGAGGGGTTGGTGACCACGTTGCCAAATCGCTCGACCGTGGTGTCCAATATAAATTTCCTCAAGCTGCACACGTTTTTTGATGCGCTTACGTTGATGTACCGCATGACCACGCGGTTGGCTGCAGAGTACCACACGCCAGAGGATTTAGAGATTATCCGCGCGCATCAGGCCGAGTTTGAACGCGCCGTTAAGGACCAAGACGCTTTGGCGATGATAGCAACAAATCGCGAGTTCCATGCGGCCATCGCGGTGGCGGGGCAGAACGTGTATTACGAAGGGCTTTTCCTGCGGCTATTGGATGAGGGGCGGCGGATATTGCGGCTGTATTACTCGTCTTATCAGGATCAACTTCCGCCACAATTTGTCAGCGAGCACGAGGGCATGATCGACGCGATTGCGGCAGGCGACGTTGAGCGGGCCGACGAAGTCGCACATGCGCATGCGGACCAAATCGTCGCTCAAATTCAAAGGCTTATCTCAAACGATCGCCGTGTAAAAATCACCCTTTAGGATGAGGGAGGCGCCCTCAATGCTCCTCCCTCATCTGGTCTACTTCTTCTAGTGTTTTCCCAAGCACCGTAAGGAGCATCTCCACGTCCTCGGCGTCTATCGTTAGAGGCGGGCGTATCTTGAGAATATTGTCAAATGGCCCCTCGCAACCGATTAGAATACGGTGCGCGCGCAGGCGGTTTTTGACATATTCGGCAATCTGAGTAGCGGGAGCGCGACTCTCGGGATCCCACACCAAATCAACGCCGATAAACAGGCCATAGCCGCGCACATCGCCAATCACGTCGTGGCGTAGTTGCAGCGCCGCCAACCCGTCAAACAGCCGCGCGCCCATCACGCGCGCATTCTCCATCAGGCCCTCATCGTCAACGATATCAAGGACTTCTTTGCCCATGCGACAGGACAGCGTTGAGCCGCCGAAGGTCGAGAAATACTCCGGCCCCTTGGCAAAAGCTTCAGCAATTTGGCGGGTGGTGACGACCACACCGAGGGGGTGGCCATTGCCGATTGGCTTGCCCAAGACCACAATGTCGGGCACCGCGTTTTGTTGCTCAAACCCAAAGTAATAGTCACCCAATCGCCCCAATCCCGTTTGCACTTCATCGGCGATACACACACCACCAGCCGCGCGAACCCGTTGATAGACCGCCGATAAATAGCCTTTGGGCGGGATGATTTGGCCGCCAACGCTGGGGAAGGTTTCGGCGATGAAGCCTGCCAGTTTTCCGTCGCGTTTTTTGATAGCCGCAAGGGCGTCGTCCACAAGGGCGGCAAATTTCTCGGCTCGATCTGGATCGTCGCGGTGATAGCTTCCGCGATAGTCGTCGGCGACCTCGACCAATTGCACCCAATCGGGTTGGCCTACGCCGCCCTTGGCGTTAAATTTATAGGCCGAAATGTCGATCGCGCCGGTGGTATTGCCGTGATAGCCATGATCGGGCGTTATCATGTCTTTGCCACCCGTTTTGGCGCGGGCAAGCCGCAGGGCGAGTTCGTTGGCTTCGGACCCAGAGTTGACAAAGAAGCAAACCGACAGGCTTTTTGGCATTTTCGAGATGATTTTTTGCGCAAATTCGGTCTGGGCCGGATGCAGATACCGCGTGTTTGAATTTATCCGTTTGAGTTGGTCCGCCGCGACGGCCTGAATGCGGGGATGGGCGTGGCCCACATGCGGCACGTTGTTATAGGCGTCCAAATAGGGGCGGCCCCATTCGTCAAACAAATGGTGTTTCCAGCCGCGCACCAGCATCACAGGATCGGCATAGCTTAGACGCAGATTGCGGCCAAAAAGGCGGTCGCGCTCAGCCTTAACTGCGTCTTTGTCGGTGGGGGTGAAGACCACTTTGGCGTCAGGTAAATTCATCAAAGCAGCGGGATTGGGACAGATCGCCCCCCACAGATACATCTCGTCCGGGTCCGCGACACCGGGCCAATCTTCGCCCATGCCATCGGTCGAAAGGGCCAGTTGGAAATGCACATGCGGTGCCCAGCCACCTGATTGCGTCACATCGCCAAGACGGGCAAAAGCCTCGCCCTTTGCAAGGGTTTGGCCGACCTGCAAAGTCTCAAGAACTTCGGGATTAAGGTGGCCATAAAGTGTGAAGAACGCGTCGCCATTTGGGGTCTCGTGGCGCAGAATAACGACGCCGCCATAGTCCAGATGAGCGGTGCGATTTTCAACCACATGAACTGTGGCTTTTATCGGTGCATGCAGGGTGGTTTGGGCAGGAGCAAAGGCATCAATCGCCAAATGCACCGAACGCCGATTTGAGGCTTTCCATGGTCCACGGCGAAACGCGGGGGCGGTATAAATCAGGCGGGGTTCGTTATAATAGCCAAGCCAAATGCGACCGTTATCCTCATATTCCTGCCCAACCAAGGCGGCTTCAGCCAACGGAAGGTCAAATGGATTTTGCGGCCATGTGGAGTGTTCCACCGAAAGCGTACCCATCGGGGCCCGCGCCAAATCTTCGCCCATAATGGAGGCAAAACTCCCGCGCTCTTGATCGAGCCACGCCTGAACGCGGGGCGCAGCATCCGTGATCGGCAAACCGCAGGCCGCGCGCAGACGTTTGCCAATCAATTCTTCGTTCACCGCGCCTGCTTCCAGAAAATCCCACGCGGGTTTCTGGGAAATGACAACATAGGGATCATGCGGGTTTTCGAGCGCCATTTGGGTTGAGTTCACCACGCTTACAGCAAGGCGCATGCGCAACAGCGGCCAGATCAGATCGACCTCTTTAGAGGTGAGCGGGTAGGCGGCGTGATAGCCCGCAACCAGTGCGGCCAAGGCCTGTTCGGGGTCCGCTTGGCCCAACACCATATAGGCGCCCGCAATCGCGAGGTCGCAAATGCGCGGGCTGGCGCAGATGTCGCCAAGGTCAATCAATCCCGTCACATGGGGGGGCTTCGTTAGGGTGCCGCCGACGATGACGTTATAGTCGTTCACGTCGTTGTGGATGGCGACGTGGGGCAGGGATTTTAGCGCCGGTTTGATGGTGGAAAATGCGGCCAGAATGTCACTGATGAGTGCGCGGCGTTTGGGCGCGGTGATCCCCTCAAGATGGTCCGAAATCCAATCGCCTTGGGTCAAATTCCATTTGAAATCACGCGCAAGTGCTGGGTGTTTAAAATCGGCCAGCGCGCGGTCCATTGCCCCAATGGCATGGCCCAAATCGCGCAATAATGCGACGGACTGCGGGCGGAAATTGGCATAGGTCCGCCCTTCGGCTTTGCGCAACACCCAAACCAGACGCTTGGCGCCTGCCTCGTCTGGCACCGCGGCAAAAAATTCCCCTGAGTGGGTTGTTATCACATCGGGAACGGGGACGTCTGGTGCATTATGCGCGATGTGATTGAACGCGCGGCATTGGAGGTCGATGAAGTCGACGGGGCAGCCAATGCGCATGACTTTGAGCACGTAATCTTGTGTTCCGGTCGCCAGAAAGTTGAGATCCAACTCGCCGTCAAGCGGGGTTACGGTGGCGTGTATGCCCCAAATATCTCGCAATACGCTTTGCCAATGATGTGTCATATTGTGCCCGTTCGCTCTCAAGGTGTTATTTTTTGCGACGAATCGAAAAGCCGCGCGGCTCCGATTGAATCACTCTCAATTAGGGGGAAACTTGTTGGAAAATCAAAGAACAAATCTTGAACGACCACGGTGCGCAGTGGATGTTTGCGCCTCTTGGGTGGAATTTTGTGCCATTTCATGGGGGGATAAAAATGTCGATCTGCACTCGTTTAGGGTTATGATACGAGACGTTTTCGATCTGAGTTTTCGCGCTAAAGGTTCGGCTTTTGAGGTTATAGTAAAAAAATTATTGTTGACAAAAATCTTTATGCTAATAGCCTCGCCGGACTAACAAAATTCCTTGGGGGGAGGTCGGTTTGTGAAGGCTGAAAGGCGCAAGGACGCAAATGAACTCGGAGCGCGTATGCGTCGCCAGCGGCAACGTCTTTCGATGACGTTGCAGCAACTCGGGGCCGCATCCGGTGTTTCCGTTGGATATATCAGCCAGTTGGAACGCGGAAACGCGACACCAACCCTAGGTACGCTTTCCCAAATTGCCGCAGCCCTCAACGTTGACCTCGACTATTTCATCCGCAAGCCGCAAGTCGCCGATAGCTTGACGCGCGCAGGCAGTCGTCCACGCTTCGCCACGGCCGGGTCCTCTATTGAATACGAACAGATCGGTGCGGATTTTCCGGGGCACGAGCTGACGTCTTTTGTGATGAATGTTCCCGCAGGATATGAATCCGAACTTGTGAAACACCTCGGTGAAGAGATCATTTATATTCTGGAGGGCGAGATTTCGCAGATGGTCGGTGGGCGCGAGTACATCATGTCGACCGGTGATAGTTTGCATTATCTTGGGGAGAAACCGCACAGTTGGTCCAACCGCACCCAAGAGCCCGCACGGATTCTTTGGGTGGGACGAATGCACTATAAAAAGTCCGACCAAATTCCACAAATGGTCCCTGATATCACAGAGGACCTTATCAATTCTGACCCCGAAAAAACGATAGCATAGGGGCTGAAATGCGGCTGGAAAACCATGCCGCCAAAAACACTAAAAACGACAACCAAAGGGAGATACAACCAAATGACTTTTAAGTACAAAATCGCCACTGGGCTGCTTATGGCCACGATGGGCACCGCGGCTTCCGCGCAGTCGCTTGTCTATTGCTCAGAGGGTTCCCCCGAGGGGTTTGACCCAGCGCTTTTCACGGCTGGCACAACGTTTGATGCGTCCAGCCACCCCCTCTATAACCGCCTGACAGAGTTCAAAGTCGGTACCACCGAAACAATCCCTGGACTTGCCGAAAGCTGGGACGTTTCTGAAGATGGGAAAACGGTCACTTTCAACTTGCGTAAAGGTGTGAAGTTTCACAGCAACGACCAGTTCACCCCCACACGCGATTTCAACGCCGACGACGTGATCTTTACGTTTGATCGTCAGGGCAACGAAGAAAACCCATACAATACTGTTTCCGGCGGGACATGGGAATACTACGGCGGCATGTCGATGCCAGACTTGATTGAAAGCATCGAAAAAGTGGATGATTACACAGTTGTATTCAACCTCACGCGTCCAGAAGCGCCGATCATTGCCAATATGGCGATGGATTTTGCGTCGATCGTTTCCAAAGAATATGCGGATGCGATGTTGGAAGCTGGCACGCCAGAAATGTTGAACCAAGCGCCAATAGGTACGGGTCCGTTCTCGTTCCAAGCCTACCAAAAAGATGCGGTTATCCGCTATCTGCGCAACGACGATTATTGGGGTGACAATGCCAAAGTTGAATCGCTGATCTTTGCGATCACACCTGATGCTTCTGTGCGTTACCAAAAAGTTCAGGCGGGCGAATGCCATGTTATGGCCTATCCAAATCCCGCTGATGTTCAGGCGATGAAAGACGACAGCGGTGTTGTCGTTATGGAGCAAGAAGGTCTTAACGTGGGCTATCTCGCGTATAACACCATGGTCGCGCCCTTTGATAATGCCAATGTTCGCAAGGCGTTGAACATGGCGGTCGACAAACAGGCAATCATTGATGTTGTGTTCCAAGGGTCTGGCCAAATTGCCAAAAACCCGATCCCGCCAACAATGTGGTCCTATAACGACGCAATTGAAGACGACAATTATGATCCTGAAGCGGCCAAAGCGATGTTGGAAGCCGAAGGTGTTACTGATCTGAAAATGAAGATCTGGGCGATGCCTGTTCAGCGTCCCTACAACCCCAATGCGCGCCGTATGGCCGAACTTATGCAGGAAGACTACTCCAAGATCGGTGTCGATGTTGAGATTGTGTCTTACGAATGGGGTGAATACCTTGAACGCTCAAAAGCCGAAGACCGTGATGGTGCCGTGCTCTTGGGTTGGACGGGCGACAACGGTGATCCCGATAACTTCCTTGCTGTTTTGCTCGGATGTGACGGTGTTGGCCAATCAAACCGTGCACAATGGTGTAACGAAGAGTTTGATGCGTTGATTCAGCAAGCGAAAGTTTTGCCAACACAGGCCGAACGTGCCAAGCTTTATGAAGAAGCACAGGTCATTTTCAAGGATCAAGCGCCTTGGTCAACAATCGCGCACTCGGTCGTCTTTATGACTATGCGTCCAGAAGTTGAAGGCTATGTTGTTCACCCACTTGGTGGCCATATCTTCAACCAAGTTGGCTTGTCGAACTAAGCTCTCTAAGCCCTTGGGGTGGCACATAAATGTGCCGCCCCTGCCACTCACACACCGTCCCTCTCATTTACCGTCGGAGCATCCCTTTTTGTCACACCCTCTGAACGATCGCCTATCCGCCTATGCCACTGTCGCCGCCGAGCTTGGTGTTGATGCCATCGCGCTGGTTCCTGGCCCAAATTTCACCCGTGTGGTTGAGCACAGTTTTATGAGCCACGAGCGGCCATTTGTACTTGTTGTTCCCGCAAACGGACCCGCCGCCGCCCTTGTGCCAAATCTTGAACTGGGCAGTTGGGAGCTTGTTGGTTTTGATGGCGCGGTCTTTGATTGGCGCGATCAAACGGGATATGACGAAGCTTTTGCCGGCCTGATGACCCATCTCAACATTTCATCGCTCGCGGTAGAAGGGCAGGTCATGCGCGTCTTTGTGCATCACGCGTTGAAAAAGGCGCAGCCCGATCTGAAAATCCTCGATGGGGAGCGCGAAATCTCCGCGCTACGGATGCTCAAAACGCCTGCCGATATCGCCACCCTTCAGGAAGCCATCGACATTTCGGAACGGGCCTTGCATCGCACGCTTGCATCCGTAAAGCTTGGCCAGACCGAAAAACAGATCGAACAAACCCTCGTGCAAAACCTGTTTGCCGAAGGGGCTGATGATCTCTCGTTTGCTCCGATTGTTGCGGCAGGCGATGGCTCTGCGCGCCCACACGCCAAGGCGCGCCATGATTATCACGTCAAAGCGGGCGACGCGTTGTTGCTCGATTTTGGCGCTCGAAAAAACGGCTTTGCCGCCGATATTACCCGCACCGTTTTCCTTGATCACGTGACCGAGGAGGGGCGTGCCGTTTACGACACCGTTCTGCGCGCAAACCTTGCTGGCCTCGCGATCTCACGCGCAGGCGTCACCGCGCATGAGATTGATGATGTGGTCACCAGCGTGCTCGAAGCCTCGCCCTATGGCGATCGCATCCGCACAAAAACCGGCCACGGGCTTGGTCGCGAAGTGCACGAAGCCCCTTATATTATGCGCGGCAATCACGTGGCACTGCCCGCAGGGACCGTCTATACTAACGAACCCGGTCTGTATGAGATCGACAATTTCGGTGTGCGCATCGAAGATGACATTCTGATCACAGAAGACGGATACCAACTCCTCACCCATTTCCCCAAAGAACTCATGGTGTTGTCATGTTGAACTACGTTCTAAGCAGACTACTGACATTCATACCAACGTTCATCGGCGTTACGCTGATTTCCTTCGGCTTTATCCGTGCCTTACCGGGCGATCCTATTGTGGTTATGGCGGGCGAACGCGGCATATCCGACGAGCGTTATGCGGAACTTTCTGCGCAATTTGGCTATGATCGGCCCATCTATGAGCAGTTTTGGGACTACCTCGTTGGGGTGCTTCACGGCGATTTAGGCACTTCGTTTGTGACCAAAAAACCGGTGTGGGACGAGTTCTTCTCGCTCTTCCCTGCCACCCTCGAACTCTCGCTTTGTGCGATGATTTTTGCCATGGCTTTGGGATTGCCCGCAGGCGTGATTGCCGCCGTAAATCGTGGCAAATTCTTTGACCGTGCGCTGATGTCCACCGCTTTGGTCGGGTATTCCATGCCGATTTTCTGGTGGGCGCTTTTGCTGATCATCGTCTTCTCGGGTATGCTGCAATGGACCCCCGTTTCGGGCCGGATCGACCTGATCTACTACTTCCCCAACCCGACGGGCTTCATGTTTATCGACAGCCTTGCCTCGGGCCAGAAGGGCGCATTCCTCTCCGCCGTCCGACATTTGATCTTGCCGACAATCGTGTTGGGAACCATCCCGCTTGCGGTCATCGCGCGCCAAACGCGCTCGGCGATGCTCGAAGTCTTGGGTGAAGATTATATCCGCACCGCCCGCGCCAAAGGCATGTCCCCCGGACGGATCAACGGCATTCACGCGTTGCGCAACGCGCTGATCCCTGTCGTCACTGTCATCGGCCTGTCCGTCGGTACTCTTCTTGCGGGCGCGATCCTTACGGAAACGATTTTTAGCTGGCCGGGAATTGGCAAATGGATGGTCGACAGCATTTTCCGCCGCGACTACCCCGTTGTTCAGGGCGGCCTGTTGTTGATTGCCGTTATGGTCATGATCGTGAACCTCACCGTTGACATGCTCTATGGCATCATCAACCCCAAGATCAGGAAACGCTGATGGACGACGCCCTCTCTGTTGAGCCAGAAACTGCCGTGGAACGCCCCGGTCAGTTGCGCGAATTCTGGTTCTATTTCCGCGAAAACCGAGGTGCCGTGATTGGCCTTTATGTCTTTGCGGTCTTCGCTTTTCTCGCTCTATTCGGCCCATGGGTCGCGCCCCATGACGCCACCGAGCAGTTCCGTGCCGCGACCCTACAGCCACCCGTCTGGCAAGACGGCGGCACATGGGAGTTCATTCTTGGCACCGATCCTTTGGGCCGCGACATGCTCTCGCGCCTCATCGTTGGTGCTCGCTATTCGTTCTTTGTTGGCGTCGTCGTGGTGAGTATTGCCGCGTCGGGTGGCATCCTGATGGGCCTTATTGCGGGGTTTGCCCCCAAATGGCTCGACAGCATCATTATGCGGATTATGGACGTTATCCTTGCGTTTCCATCGTTACTTTTGGCGCTGGTCCTTGTTGCTATTCTCGGCCCATCCTTGACCAACGCGATGATCGCCATCGCTATTGTTCTGCAGCCACATTACGTGCGCTTAACCCGTGCCAGCGTGCTGTCCGAACGTCAAAAAGACTATGTAACCTCGGCGCGCGTCGTCGGGGCTGGGTATTTCCGGCTGATGTTTGTCACAGTCCTGCCCAATTGCCTCGCGCCGATTATCGTCCAAGCGGCGCTGTCCTTTTCGACCGCCATTCTTGACGCCGCGGCGCTTGGGTTCCTTGGGATGGGCGCACAGCCGCCAACCCCAGAATGGGGCACCATGCTGGCCGAAGCGCGTGAATTTATTCTTAGGGCATGGTGGGTAGTGACCTTCCCGGGTCTTGCGATCCTTGTCACGGTTCTGGCCATCAATCTGATGGGCGACGGTCTGCGCGACGCGCTCGATCCTAAATTGAAGCGGAGCTAGACCATGGCCCTTTTACACATCCGAAACCTGAGCGTGTCCTTCGCCACAACCTCAGGTCAGTTCAAAGCCGTTGAAGCCGTGGATCAAGACGTTGCTACCGGTGAAATCCTCGCCATCGTTGGTGAAAGTGGGTCGGGAAAATCGGTGTCGATGTTGGCGGTGATGGGCCTGTTGCCTTGGACGGCCACGGTGACCGCGGACGAAATCTCCTTTGACGGCCATGACCTGCTGACAATGGATCAACGGGCGCGGCGCAAGATTGTCGGCAACGACCTCGCGATGATCTTTCAGGAGCCGATGTCTTCGCTCAACCCGTGTTTTACAGTGGGCTGGCAGATCAAAGAAAGTTTGCGTGTCCACCTCAAGCTTGATCGAAAAGCCCGCCATGCGCGGGCTGTGGAGTTGTTCGAACAGGTGGGAATTCCAGATCCCGAGCGTCGCCTTTCTGCTTATCCACATCAATTGTCGGGCGGCATGAATCAGCGGGTGATGATCGCGATGGCCATTGCCTGCAAACCCAAGCTTCTGATTGCGGATGAGCCAACAACTGCGCTCGATGTGACCATTCAAGCGCAAATTCTCGACCTGCTTGCCTCCTTGCGCGACGAGACGGGAATGGGCCTTGTACTGATCACCCACGACATGGGCGTGGTTGCGGAAACGGCGGAGCGAGTGAGCGTGCAATATGCGGGCCAAAAGATCGAAGAACAGCCTGTGCAACCGCTGTTTGATACGCCACATCACCCTTATACGGCGGCTTTGCTCGATGCCTTGCCGGAACGCGCCACAGAAAAACGTCTGCCCACAATTCCGGGCGTTGTTCCGGGGCAATTTGATCGCCCCTCTGGCTGTCTTTTCTCACCACGCTGTAAGTTCGCGAACGCGAAATGTAAGGCCGAGGCACCGAAGCCCCTTGGCCTTGATCTGGGCTACGCGCGGTGTTTCTACCCTCTCAACTCTGAAGAAAGGGCTGTATCATGACGACCCCTGTATTGATCGCCAGCGCCCTTGAACGCCATTATGAAGTCAGCAGCGGTATGTTTCGCAAACCCAGCATTCTAAAGGCCGTTGGGGGTGTCGATTTTGAACTTTACGCGGGGAAAACTTTGGCCATCGTTGGCGAAAGTGGTTGCGGGAAATCCACCCTCGCGCGCCTCGTTACGATGATCGAAGAACCCACCGCGGGAAAGCTGACCCTTGATGGCAACCCGATGTTACCTGAGGATTGGGCGGATCTGCGAAAATCGGTGCAAATTGTGTTTCAGGATCCTTACGGTTCGCTGAACCCACGTCAGCGCATTGGCGCAATTCTCGAAGAACCATTGAAGATCAACAATAAATCCATGCCCAACGAAGAACGCGAAGCCAAGGGGCGTGAAATGTTGAGGTTGGTCGGCCTAAGACCCGAACATTACGACCGCTACCCGCATATGTTTTCGGGTGGCCAACGCCAACGTATCGCAATTGCCCGCGCGCTGATGCTTGATCCAAAAGTGCTGGTGCTTGATGAACCCGTTTCCGCCCTTGATCTCTCGATCCAGAGCTCGATTTTGAACCTGTTGATGGACCTACAGGAACGCCTGCAGCTGGCTTATATGTTCATCAGTCACGACTTGGGCGTTGTGCGCCATGTGGCCGACGAAGTTATCGTGATGTACCTTGGTCGCGCGGTGGAAAAGGGCAGCAAAGAAACACTGTTCTCAAACCCTCAACATCCTTACACCGTTGCCCTGATGTCGGCCGCCCCTCAGGCCAATCCGTCCAAGGCAAAGAAGCGGATCAAACTCATGGGGGAGTTGCCGTCGCCGCTCAATATTCCCGACGGTTGCCCCTTTGCGCCGCGGTGTTGGAAGGTGCAGGATCGGTGCCGTTCCGAGCGGCCGGAGCTTGGCGGTGAAGCGCATTCCTCGGCGTGTTTCTTTCCGGAACCCTAAAGTTCGTCACGACCCGCGCGCATAACAACCTGTTTTTACCCCATGCCTTAATCCTCCGAATTGCGAGGACCTTAAGGCATGGTCGTGCATTACAAAATCAAAGTCGCAAACTGCGCAAGTTGGGTGTTGACCTTACCCTTACTGGAACCCTCATCACTACTCCAAAGAAGCGAATCAAGGAGACTGAAATGGCGGACGAAAATATTGTGACCTTATCCATCGAGGGGATGAGCTGCGCGTCGTGTGTCGGTCGGGTTGAAAAATCCCTGAAGGCGGTTTCTGGTGTGTCATCGGCCGCTGTTAATCTTGCAAATGAGACGGCGCAAGTGCAGTTTTCGTCTCCCGCTGACCTTGCGGTTTTGACGCAAGCCTTGGAGGGCGCGGGCTATCCTGCAGTGACGGCTGAGATTACTTTGGAAGTCGAAAGCATGACCTGCGCCTCTTGCGTGGGGCGTGTCGAACGGGGGTTGAAAGCGGCGACAGGTGTTTTGGATGCCTCGGTGAATTTAGCCACGGAAACGGCAACGCTGCGATATATCGTTGGAGCAACAACGCCCGCCGATTTGGCGCGCGTGGCAACTGGCTTGGGGTATCCGGCCAAAGTTAAAGCGGGGGTGGACACGGAGAAAGCAGATCGCAAAGCCGCCGAAATTTCGCGTCTTGGGCGGTTGACGTTGATTGCCGCGCTGCTTGCTTTACCGGTTTTCATCCTCGAAATGGGCAGCCATGTCATTCCGGGAATGCACATGTGGGTCGAGCGCACAATCGGCCTGCAAACCAGCCGCATTGTGCAATTTCTCCTAACGACTGCTGTTCTGCTTGGACCGGGATTACAGTTCTATACCAAAGGCTTCCCGCTGCTTCTTAAAGGAAAGCCGGACATGAATTCACTGGTGGCGTTGGGCACCTCGGCGGCCTACGGGTTTTCATTGGTTTCGACATTTGCCCCAAAATTACTGCCTCAGGGAACTGCGAATGTATACTTCGAAGCGGCCGCTGTTATCGTTGTTTTGATCTTACTCGGACGCTGGCTTGAGGCCCGCGCCAAGGGGCGCACAGGCGAAGCAATCCGCAAACTTGTGGGGCTGCAAGCCAAAGAAGCGCGGGTGGAACGCAATGGCGTGGTCGTTGAGTTGCCCATTGACGAGATCGCCGTGGGCGACGTCATCCATCTGCGACCCGGTGAAAAGATCGCGGTCGACGGCGAGGTTTTGAGCGGCACGTCCTATGTGGATGAAAGCATGATCACTGGCGAACCCGTGCCCGTGGAAAAATCCGAAGGCGCAATGGTCGTCGGAGCGACGGTCAACGGGGCAGGGGCTTTGACCTTTCGCGCGACGAAAGTTGGCGCGGATACCATGCTTGCGCAGATCATCGCGATGGTCGAACGAGCGCAGGGAGCCAAACTGCCGATCCAAGGCGCGGTCGATAAAATTACCGCATGGTTCGTGCCTGCTGTGATCGCGGCGGCGGCCGTCACGATCGCGGTCTGGTTGATCTTTGGTCCGTCGCCTGCGTTGAGTTACGCAATTGTCGCGGGGGTCGCGGTTTTGATCATCGCCTGTCCCTGTGCGATGGGATTGGCGACGCCAACGTCCATTATGGTGGGCACGGGGCGCGCCGCTGAAATGGGCGTGTTGTTTCGCAAAGGCGATGCGTTGCAATCCTTGCAAGAGGTCAAAGTTGTGGCGCTTGATAAGACGGGAACATTGACGGCGGGACGCCCTGAATTGACCGATTTGGTGATTGCAGCCTCGTTTGTAGAGTCCGAAGTTTTGCGCCTTGTGGCCGCTGTGGAAACCCAGTCTGAACATCCTATCGCCGCGGCCGTCGTGCGGGCTGCGACCACGCGCAAGTTGGACATTCCTACCGTAGACACGTTTGCCTCGATCACCGGTTTTGGGGTCAGTGCGAGCGTGGAAGGCCACAACATTCTGGTCGGGGCGGATCGCCTCATGCGGCGTGACGGGATCGACATGGGCGATTTCGCCGATACCGGCGCGGCGCTTGGAAAAAAAGGACGCACACCGATTTATGCCGCTGTTGACGGACGGATTGCCGCCGTCATTGGTGTGTCAGATCCGATCAAGCCCACCACCCCCGCCGCCATTGCCGCGCTGCACGAATTGGGCCTGACTGTGGCGATGATTACGGGCGACAACCAAGGCACGGCCGACGTGATTGCCCGTGAGTTGGGAATTGATATCGTCGTGGCCGAAGTCTTGCCCGAGGGCAAAGTCGATGCGCTTAAAGCCTTGCAAAAAAAGGGGAAACTGGCGTTTGTGGGCGACGGAATTAACGACGCACCCGCCTTGGCCCAAGCAGATGTGGGCATCGCGATAGGCACGGGCACGGATGTGGCCATTGAAACGGCGGATGTGGTTTTGATGTCAGGAGACCTGATTGGTGTGGTCAATGCATTTGATATTTCGGGGCGGGTGATGCGCAATATTCGCCAGAACCTGTTTTGGGCGTTTGGCTATAATACTTTGCTCATCCCTGTGGCCGCTGGGGCCTTGTTCCCGGCGTTTGGCGTGATGCTCTCACCCGTACTGGCGGCGGGTGCTATGGCGTTTTCAAGCATTTTTGTGTTAAGCAATGCGTTGCGGTTACGGTGGGTCAAGCCTGCGGTCGCAACGACCACACCCCCGCAAGCATCTGCGCTTGTCCCCCGCAAAACTGCTCAAGCGGCGTGATCTGGAGGATCTTATGAACCTGAATATCGGCGATGTTACTAAACACACAGGCCTGCCTGCGAAAACCATCCGTTACTATGAGGATATCGGTCTTGTGCGGCCTTTGCGCGACACCAATAATTATCGGGTTTTTCGCGAGACAGACCTGCATAAACTGACCTTTTTGGGGCGCGCGCGGGCGTTGGGATTTACCATCGGCGAGTGTCGCACGCTCTTGGCGCTTTATGAGGACTCGGGCCGCGCGAGTGCCGATGTAAAGGCGATTGCGCAACAGCATTTGCAGGAGATTGAGGCTAAGATTACCGACCTTCAGGCGATGCATGCCACCTTGACGCATTTGTCAAAGGAATGCGCGGGGGACCACCGCCCTGATTGCCCGATTTTGGAAGGGTTGAGTGGTCCGGCCTTGAATTAAACGCCATCTGGAAATTCGTGCGTTTTGGGATGTGCATGTTCGTTTTTTACGCAAGATCCGTGAACCATTTGTGGTTTACGGATTTGATATCTTCGATATGGATTAAAATGCGAGACAGGTGTTTCGTGATGGCCTCGGCGGCTGCATCCGCATCACTTTCGGAAATGGCTTTAAATATTTCGACATGTTCTTTTAGGACAAATTCTTGCGACGAGGAGTCGAGAGTGAGCATGCGAACGCGATCCATATGCGCTTTATTCTCAAGGATGAGGTCCCAAACATATCCAACACCGGCAAGATTGCATATTTCGCGGTGAAATTGGTCATCCAGCAAGTGAAATAGCTCGCGATCCTGCGCATCATAGGCGGCCCGTTGTTTTTCTATCAGGTTTGACAGGACGTTTATCCCCACGTCGGTGCTTTTCTCGCAGGCGGTTCTACAGGTATGTATTTCCAATGCCGTGCGAATAAACCTTGCGCGCAAAACGGCTTTTTCTGAAATTAAACTGACTTTTGTGCTGCTTTGCGGGCGGATAGAGAGGAAGCCGAGCTTTGCCAAACGTTTGAACGCTTCGCGCACAGGTTGACGTGACACGCCCATTTTCTGTGCGACGTCCGTTTCGGAAATCTTCGTGCATGGGGCGAGTTTAAGCGTCAAAATTTGATGCTGTAATGCGTCGAAAACTTGGTCGGCGACCGTAGGAACGCTCGTCGGGCGAATTTGCGTCAGGGGAAGGCCATCGTCAATCTGCCGCTCTGAGTCATCCATGTCCTTAGCCTTCCGGTGGGTATGTACTTGGTTTCATCTTACAGGATCAGGCTTCGGGTGCAACTTGGATATTAGTTGACTAACTGATTCTGCCAAACTAGGTTATTAGTTGACTACTCGATTCTCATCGATGCAGTCTTGAGGGCGGTAAGTTCGCGTGACGCGATTTTGCAAAAGAATATTGGGGAGAGCTTTTATGGGTTTATTGGACAGTAATCGTTTGTTCCCGCTTGAGCCTTCCGTGCGAAAAATTGCACGAGATCTTTATGATACCGTCCGTGATTTGCCAATCATTAGTCCGCATGGTCACACCGACCCCCGCTGGTACGCCGAAAACGAAGCCTTCGCCGATCCCGCCCAATTGTTTGTGACGCGCGATCATTACGTGTTTCGGATGCTGCATTCTCAGGGCATTGCCCTTGAGGATTTAGGCGTCCCAACCGAGGATGGTGGCGCTATCGAGCAGGATTCCCGCAAGATCTGGCGCCGGTTTGCCGAAAACTATCATCTGTTTCGCGGCACGCCGTCGCGCCTCTGGGTCGACCACGCATTTCAAGAGGTTTTCGGTGTTGCTCAGCGCCTGTCGGCGTCTACGGCGGATGGTATTTACGATCACATCGCTGAATGCCTCACGCAGGATGCGTTTCGGCCACGGGCTTTGTTTGAGCGCTTCAATATCGAGGCGATTTCGACCACAGAAAGCGCGATTGACGATCTGCGCTGGCACAAGATGATCAAGGACAGCGGCTGGCAGGGCAAGGTCGTGACGTCCTATCGTCCCGACGCGGTGATTGATCCAGACTTCGAAGGCTTTGCGCAGAATGTCCAAATCATGGGCGAGATGGCGGGCGAGGACACGACAACATGGACGGGCTACCTTGCGGCGCATCGCAATCGTCGCGACTATTTTAAAAGTTTCGGGGCCACGTCGACCGATCATGGTCATCCGTCCGCGCGCACAGAAGATTTCCCACCGGATCAAGCTGCCGCCCTTTTTGACAAGGCGCTCAGAGGCGTTTGTACCCCAGAAGAAGCCGATGCGTTTCGCGGGCATATGTTGACCGAGATGGCGCGGATGAGCCTTGACGACGGGCTGGTTATGCAAATTCATCCAGGCTCCGTGCGCAACCATTCCAGCCAAGTCATGGCACAGTTTGGACGCGACAAGGGCTTTGATATTCCAAAACGCACCGATTATGTCACCGCGCTGCAACCGCTTCTAAACGCCGTTGGTGGCAACCCAGATTTGACGGTGATCGTGTTTACCTTGGACGAGACCTCGTTCTCGCGCGAACTTGCACCCCTTGCTGGCGTCTATCCCGCGTTGAAACTTGGGCCGCCGTGGTGGTTCCTTGATAGCTACGAAGGCATGATGCGTTTCCGCCAAACGGCGACGGAAACGGCTGGTTTTTACAACACAGTCGGGTTCAACGACGACACCCGCGCCTTTTGTTCTATCCCCGCACGCCACGATGTGGCGCGGCGAGTGGATTGCGCGTTTCTCGCCACGTTGGTCGCTAGTGGGCGGCTCGACGCGGACGAGGCACCAGAGGTTGCTTACGACCTCACATATCGGCTTGTAAAACAAGCTTATCGGCTCTGAGAGCCATTTCCAGGGAGGAAAACAATGACTTACACAAAAACACTCGGGGCAGTGCTCTTGGCAAGTGTCGCGATGGCTTCGGCTGCGACGGCTTGTGAAATCACATTCCGTTCATCGGACACGCATCCTGACGGCTATCCTACAGTTGCCGCCGTAAATGCGATGGGCACCATGCTCGAAGAACGCTCTGATGGGCGGCTTTGCATTGAAGTGTTCCACTCGGCGCAATTGGGCGAAGAAAAGGACACGATTGAGCAGACACAGTTCGGCGTGATCGACATGAACCGCGTTTCGCTTGGGCCGTTCAACAACATCATTGAAGAAACGCAAGTGCCTTCACTGCCTTACATTTTCCGCTCGGTCGCGCATATGAACAAAGTGATGGATGGTCCTGTTGGACAGCAAATCCTCGACGCATTCTCTGCGCATGATCTTGTCGGACTCGCGTTTTACGATGGCGGTTCGCGCAGCTTTTACAACTCCGAAAAACCCATCAACTCGATGGAAGATCTGGCGGGTATGAAATTCCGCGTCATGCAATCGGACATGTTCGTAGACATGGTTTCCGCCTTGGGTGCAAACGCGACACCCATGCCATACGGCGAAGTTTACTCTTCAATCCAAACGGGTGTGATCGACGGCGCCGAGAACAACTGGCCATCCTACGACAGCTCGGGTCACTTTGAAGTTGCGAAATATTACACCCTTGACCAGCACCTGATCGTGCCTGAAGTTTTGGTCATGGCGAAGTCGTCATTCGACATACTTACCAGCGAAGATCAAGCACTTGTCCGTCAAGCGGCCCGTGATTCCGTCCCCGTCATGCGCGAACTTTGGATCGCCCGCGAGAAGGAATCCGAGGCGCGTGTGCGTGAAGCTGGTGTTGAGATCATCACCGACATTGACAAGACACCCTTCATCGCTGCGATGGGCCCAGTCTATGAAAAATACGTGACGTCTCCGACTCTTCAAAAGATGGTTGCTGATATTCAAGCCACTGAATAACGCTCCAGCGACCCGCGTTTTTGGCGCGGGTCGCATCCAAAACCATCGGGAATAAACGCGTGCAAAATTTAATGAAAACCGTTGCCATAACCACGGGCATCATCGCCCGTTTGGCGCTTTGGGTGGCTGGAATCGGTCTGGTGTTGATGACGGCATTGATCGCCGCTCAGGTCTTCTGGCGCTATATCTTAAACGATAGCATTATCTGGACCGAACCTGCGTCGGTGATGATAATGGGGTGGTTTATCTTTCTTGGTGCGGCCGTGGGCATTCGCGAGGGCTATCATTTGTCCTTTGATGTGATGCTTTACATGGTGTCGGAAAAGACCAAACTTTTCCTCTATTCCCTCTCGGATATTGTGGTTTCTGGCTTTGGCATCGGCATGATCTGGTTCGGCTGGCAATTGGCAGAAAAGACGGCTGGCAATAAGCTGCCCAGCCTTGGAATTTCGGGGGCCTTTGATTTTGCACCCATCGTTGCGGGGGGGGCTCTTGTTACCCTGTTCTCGTTTGAACGTGTTGCGCGCCGCGCAGCCGGATTACCGACCGCCCGTTTTGGCGACGACGCCGTGGAGCAATAATAATGGAACTTTACGTCCTTTTTGGAACTTTCGTCTTTTTGCTTTTGATTGGCACGCCCGTGGCCTTTTGTCTGGGGGTTTCCAGTTTTGCCACCGTCGCCTATCTGGGCTTGCCGCCAGTGGTGGTTTTTCAACGCCTGAATTCGGGTGTGTCTGTTTTTGCTTTGATGGCCATTCCCTTCTTTATTTTCGCGGGTGATCTGATGGTGCGGGGCGATATCGCGCGGCGGCTTGTTGCCTTGGCGGGCGCTTTTGTCGGCCATTTTCGTGGCGGGCTGGGGCAGGTCAATGTGCTGTCCTCGGTGATGTTTGGCGGTGTGTCCGGCTCGGCGGCGGCGGATGCTTCCGCGGTGGGCGGCCTGATGGTGCCCCAGATGAAAGAACGCGGATATGACGTTGATTATGCTGTGAATATCACGGTTGTAAGCTCGATCATCGCGCTGCTTTTGCCACCGTCACACAATATGATTATCTACTCCATCGCCGCCGGTGGAAAGATATCCATTGCGGATTTGTTTACCGCTGGGATCATTCCGGGCTTTTTACTGGCGTCTGTGCTGATGATCGCCGCGTGGTGGGTCGCCGTGCGCAAGGGGTATCCCGTGCAACCGTTCGAGGGTTTCCGCATGATCGGGACATTGTTTGTCTCGGCGGCTCCGGGGCTTATCCTTGTGGCGATCATTTTCGGCGGGGTGCGGTCGGGTATCTTCACAGCCTCTGAATCCTCAAATGTCGCCGTGGTTTACGCGCTGCTTGTGACCTTCTTTGTTTACCGCAGCCTAAGTTGGCATGACTTTGTCGAGGCAACCTTCGCCGCCGTGCGCACCACCGCAATGGTGCTGATGGTGATCGGATGCGCGGCCTCTTTTGGCTGGCTATTGGCCTATACCAAGGTGCCCGCGTCTATGGTGGCGCTGTTGCAGGATTTCTCGGACAATCCGATTGTCATTCTGTTGATGTTGAACCTCATCCTACTGCTTCTCGGCACGTTTATGGACATGTCGCCGCTGATCGTGATCACCACGCCGATTTTCCTGCCTGTGGCCACGGCCTTTGGCGTTGATCCTGTACATTTTGGCGTCATCCTGATTTTGAACCTCGGTATCGGGCTGTGTACGCCCCCCGTCGGAGCGGTTTTGTTCGTTGGTTGCGCGGTGGGGAGAATTCCGATCTGGGATGCCGTGCGCACGATTTGGCCCTTCTATGGCGCGGCGTTTGGCACTCTGATGCTTGTCACTTACATTCCGGCGCTGTCGCTTTGGCTGCCGTCCCTCTTTCACTAAAGGATACTTATGACATACCCTGTTATCCCCGCTGACCTCGGCGTTACCCGCCAAGTTCTGGCGGAAAATCCAGATATGATGGTGGTCGCCTTCCGCTTTAAACATGGAGCCGAAGGTAAATTGCACAATCATCCGCATGTTCAATCGACCTATGTAGAAGCGGGACGTTTTGCTTTTACAATTGACGGCGAGGAACATGATCTGGGCCCAGGCGACAGCCTTGTGATCCCGTCAAACGCCCAACATGGCTGCCTGTGCCAAGAAGCAGGTACCCTCATCGATACCTTCACGCCGCGCCGCGACGATTTTCTCTAAAACGAAAGATTTCCATATGCTCAAGACACAAACCCGCTACGCCATTGATCCTGCAACGGCCAAAACCTTGGACACAGACCAATTGCGCGAACATTTCCACGTTGGTGACCTGTTTGCCGATGGCGAAATCAACCTCGTTTACAGCCACTATGACCGTCTGATCCTCGGCTCGGCCGTTCCAAACGGGGGCACCCTCACACTGGATCATGTCGCAGAAACCGGCACAGCGTCGTTTCTAGATCGGCGCGAATTGGGGGTTCTAAATATTGGCGAAACGGGCGAAATCACCGTGGGTGGCGAAACCTATGTGATTGAGAATGGCGAAGTTCTCTATGTTGGTATGGGGGCAGGGGTCGTTGAATTTGGCGGTAATGGCCGCTTCTACGTTCTCTCGGCGCCTGCGCATAAAACCTACCCGACCAAGCTGATCAAACTCGCGGATGCACGTCGTGTTGAGTTGGGCGCGCGCGAAACCGCCAATGAGCGTGTTATCATTCAGCTTTTGCATCCTGAAGTCTGTCAGAGCTGCCAGTTGTTGATGGGCTATACCCAGTTCGTCGAAGGGTCGGTATGGAACACGATGCCGTCGCACACACATGACCGCCGGATGGAAGCCTATCTCTATTTCGAACTTCCGAAGGAAAGCCGCGTGTTCCACATGATGGGCGAACCGTCCCAGACACGCCACATCATTATGGCCAACGAAGAAGCCGTAATCAGCCCCCCGTGGTCGATCCATTCGGGCGCAGGTACCGCGTCTTATACATTCTGTTGGGCGATGGCGGGCGACAATGTTGACTTCACCGATATGGATATGGTTGCCATGGCGGATCTGCGGTGAGGTAGTATCTCGCTCTTTAAGCCAAATGAGTTGTTGGAGGGGAGCGGGCGTAAGGGAGCCCGCTCCTTGACTATTGAGATAACGGCACGGCCCCTGTGACGCCCATCCACCAAATCAACCCATTTGTTGTGAAAAACGACAACATAACGGTAACAATGAACGCCGTTGCGCAAACCTGCTCCGCTCCATATTTGGCCCCGAGTATCGGATAGATCGACAGCATCGGCACCGCTGCGAACAAGACGGCAGTCAATACGAATTCCTGCGCAAGCCCCGGCCACAACGACAGAACCGCAAACACCAGCGCCGGATGAAGCACGAGTTTGCCAACGCTGATCGCCGTCGTGCGCCGCCAAAACGGGCTGAGGTTGAATCGAGCGACGATCCCGCCAACGACGAACAGGGCGATGACAGGCGCAACTGACGCAAGCATCTGAATTGTTTTGATTAAGGGCTCTGGGAGGGGCAGGCCGATGCCACGAACCGTCAATGCTGCGATGATCGAAAGAACGAGTGGATTACGGATAAAGCTTCGAAAGGCGCGGTTGGCGGCAGCGGAGAGTGTTGTGCTCCCCTCCAACGCGACATCGGCCGAAATCATAGCTAGAGGAATAATAACTGCGTTTTCAACGATCATGATCCAGGCCAGCACGGGCAACGCCGTCTGCGGAAAAACCATGCTGGCGATAGCAAAGCCGATGAACCCGCTGTTGGAATTAGCTATTCCCAGACCGTGCACCCACGCTTCGGGCGCTCCCTGTTGAAAGATCCGGCGCATAAGTCCATAGCCAATAAACAGCGCAGCCAAAGATGCGAAGAGGTATCCAAGGATAACGCCCCAATTCAGGGCCTCAGCAGAGCCCGATGCGGTCAATGCGCTAAAAATCAGGGCCGGTAGACAGACTCTGACAGTGAACTGACTCAGCGCATTGATCGTATCAGGGGGCGAATACCCAACACGAACGGTCACATAGCCCAGTAAAATGATTAAATAGATTGGGAGAGTAACCGCGAGGATCGCCAACATCGTTAACTGCCCATATTCTGCTGGTAGCCAATCACAACAGCACCCAGGACCATGTCCACAACACGACCTCGAACGCCTCTCTGGCCCTCTTCGGTGAACAGTCGGTTGCCGAATGACGCAGCGAACGTCGCTTTGTTGGAAACGTTGTAGAAACTCGCGGAGTTGGTCATCCAGTGCAGTTCGAGCGGATCGACGTCATCGCGCAGCACACCGGCAGCTTTGCCACGCGCACAGACGTCGGCCAGCTTGTCGATGATGGCCCTGTTCAGGGTCGGAATGATTTTGGATTTCTGAACGTGTTGCGCGTTGTGAATATTCTCGATCATCACCAGCCGGATAAATTGCGGATTGCTCACATGTGTATCGAATGTCGCTTCGGTCAATCTGCGCAGAGCCAAGACTGGCTCCAGATCGGCAACATTTAGCGCCTGTTCAGTTTCGCGCAACGAAGAATAAACGTGTTCGAGGACGCTCTTGTAGAGCCCCTCCTTATCATCAAAGTAATAGTAGATCATGCGCTTGGAGGCCTCGGTACGGCGCGCAATCTCGTCAATGCGGGCACCAGTAAGTCCGTGCGCTGCAAATTCCTCTGTTGCGACCCTAAGAATGTCGGCCTTTACCGCATCGGGGTTTTGTTTCCAGTTGCTTTTGCGCTTGTTTGGAGTTGGATCTTTTAAATGGTCCATTTAATCCTCATTTCGGCTTCCCTGTTTGCCAAGGCTAGCACGTATTTAACCAAACAGTACATTGCTGTCGCGTTGCGGCCGAACAGAGGAGAGCTTCGGCAGGTCTTAAACACCTCGGGAGGACGGAAATGTCGCGTAAACGTCTTGGCGCAGCCGTTGCGCTTGGATGGCCGGCAACCGCCGCATTCAGAAGATTTTTTTGGGCGGCTCTTTCGTCACGCAAATTATGCGCAGCGGCATTCCGGGTGACGCCGTCACTGTCATCATGATCAGTGCACGGGTCTCGGCCAACGTCTTCATGCTGATTTTCGGTCTCACCGGTATTCGCGTCTTCACAAAAATCGCCGAAATGCCCCGCGGGCTTTTAGTCCTGCTGATCATGCTGTTCGCCATCGTTTTGGATACTGGGCCTTGGCGTTCTTGGTTATTTCATGAAGCATTTCAGCTACCCACTGGGTCCCGTAATCCTTGGTGTCATCCTCTCGCGACTGTTGGATGACATCCGCATTGGTGATGGTCATCAGTTTCGCAACGGCAGAGAGTTTGCAGCATGGCTGGGCGTTGGCATGACCTCGCTTGTCCGGCAGCCCAAGACACCCCGCCGAATGTCCTAGGCGCAATTGCCCGCTAACTGTAAGGGACTTGGCTTGCGGAACTCATCATCGTTTGGCAGGCGATGCTTGCATCGCTGAGAGGAGAGCGGGAACACATGATTGCTTCTGGAAAATGCACAAATCAGACTAAAAATATCGCGGTGCGCCGCCCTTCGCTGACCACCATCAACTCTCAGGTGTTGCTCCCTTGAGGCGCTTTTGAGTATTGACTATTGGCCACTTCTGCCGACTTGATGAGGCATTATTTTATAAAGTGTGTGATAGTGAAAAAACTTATTTGTGCATCTATCTTGGCCCCGTTTCTTGTGACCTTTGCGGGAGCTGAAGAGAATTTGGAACTTGATTCAATGGTGTCGGACAATCTTGTCGCGACGCTTTATCATGAATTCGGACATGGCGTGATTGCGCTGTGGGACCTCCCAATTTATGGCCGCGAAGAGGACGCTGCCGACAATTTGTCGGTCCTGATGATCGACCGACTTTACGACTCCGATGTCTCTGAAGACGTCATACGCTCTGTCGCTATGACATTTGCTGCGTCAGCCGAGACGGGTGACGCTGATTTCCCGTATTGGGATGTCCATGGAACCAATTCGCAACGTTTTTACAACACCGTTTGCATATATTACGGCCTTGATCCAGAGAACCGCCAAGCATTTGCTGGTGAAATGGACCTGCCGGAAGATCGCGCCGACGGATGCGAGGACGAGGCACTCCTCGTCACCAATTCTTGGGGCGCAATCCTCGACGAAATGGAGGAGAATGGCCCAGGGGATAGTTTCTCCTATCGCGGCAGCGAGAAGGATGATCCGTTTTTGGCGTCTGTCATTCAGAGCGAAGTTGACGCCCTCAACGCGATGTTATCGATGGACTTTGAACTTCCGGTCATCGCTGAGGACTGTGGAGAAACGAACGCGTTTTTTAGCAGCGATACAGGTGGCGTAACAATGTGTACGGAGTACGAACCATATACGCGGGACCAACTCAGCCAGATGTAGCATCGGGTTTGCATGGCGACATGAGCGCGCCACCAACCTTCGCTGCAAAGTTCTTGATCCTAACATTCCGGACAATAATCCCTTGCCACAACGTTCATGCCAAAAATGGTCGCTTTTGACCGCCCAAGGTGCTGGCACGCCAGTCGGTCATTGACGACACCTGACATTCGGAACGGTTCAGAATGCCGCACATAGGCCTCAAACCTGCCGTTAGCTGCACCTTACAGCAATGGCAGCATTGGGCCGAAGCAGGCTTTCGGGCAATCACTATATTGGCGTATCACTCTGCTGAGGGCTCGCGAGGCTCGATTTCTTGGGATGGTAACAACGCCTCATAATACTGAGGCGTTGTCGAAGTATCTGTTCTCAATACTACGTTTTAGCCACTTGCAAAAACCCCACCGGCTTCTGTTGCAGTCATTGTCATTGGCAGGTCTTGAGTTGCTTGCGCTCGAATTTCAGCGATTTTCGCTTGTGCCGCGTTCGCGGTTGCTTCGTCTGGGTAATCAGTAACAACGCTAAAAGATAATTCGCCAGTTCTGAGCATTTCAACACGAGATGCTCCTTGCGACATGATAAGCGGTACATATTTATCTCGCGCAATCGCTTCGAGTTCGTCATTCCATTCAGTTGTCGTCCAATGTGATATCGAGGTATAAGCCATAGTCTTCTCCCATCAAAAATTACAGTCCGAACAGATTTGCATAGTTCAATTGATTGGCAAAACTATATCTCAAACCGTCGGTAGGTGCGCTGTCCCTTGCCCATTCATTTCAAATCGCAGCCGCTAAGACAAAGCAGGCGCACGGAGGCGCTCACCTTTTTATGGGGGATGGGCGAGCAGCGAACCCCAATCCATCATAAGCGACCAGTAGAAGTTAGCTGCCATTTTTCAAACCGCGTGCTAGGCTTATAGTCATTAGTTAATTAGAGGTTGATATGTCTAAATCGGATTACGAAAAAATAGAGGGTCGCCTCCACGGCGAGCAACCTGTGCAGGAGCAAGAAGACAATATGCTTCTCCGTTTGCTTTACATGATACTTATCGCGATTATGACGAGCATCGCCCAAACAATACTTGGCGCAGCGACAGTCGTGCAGTTTGTTATCATGCTAATTAACAATAAGCAGCCGAATGAGCGTTTAGCCGAATTTGGTACCGACTTAGGAGTTTGGTTGGCTAAAGCCGCTCGTTTTCAAACCGCAGCAAGCGAAGTTAAACCATGGCCGTGGACTGAACTCGATTGAACGTTAAAAAATGCCGCTTGAAAACAATTTCTAGCTTACGCTTTTGGTGGAGGAGCTGCGAGGTTATGCTACCGCAGCATTCGTCACTAAGGGCGGTTTGCGGACCTCCACTGCGCGAGCAAAACACATCCCATACAATATCAGTATCTCCTCGTGCAATGTAGGATTATTGTCGGCCCAGTACATTCATAATTCAAGCGCTCCCAATTTAATCACCAAGCACCAAATCAAGTGCAATGCCGTTTTGGTCAAATGCGTGAATTTCTGTCGGAGCGAAAGATAAACTGACGTTGTCACCAGGTTTAAGGTCCGAACTTCCATTGATACGCATCGTAATTTGCCCCGCATCCGCGCATGAAACGATCACAAACGTGTCGGCACCCAAGTATTCAAGCACATCCACTGTTCCCTCAAGATCACCGCGTCCTGCGGCGGCGAGTTCGATATGCTCGGGCCTCACACCGATAGAAACCGCGGTTTTCGGAACAGAAATAGTCGGGAGCGTCGACGCTGGAACAACATTCATCCGAGGAGAGCCAATGAATTGGGCCACAAACAGGTTGCCCGGCTTTTCATAAAGCTCTCTTGGGCTGCCAACTTGTGCAATTTTTCCAAAGTCCAACACGACAATCCGGTCGGCCAAGGTCATGGCCTCGACTTGGTCATGAGTCACATAGATCATTGTGGATTTCAGGGTCTGGTGCAACTTCGCGATCTCGTACCGCATTTCTACCCGCAGCGACGCATCGAGATTTGACAAAGGTTCGTCGAATAAAAACGCCGTCGGGTCGCGCACGATTGAGCGCCCAATTGCAACCCGTTGCCGTTGCCCCCCCGAGAGGTCCTTTGGCCGGCGATCCATATAGTCATCCAGCTTTAACACGCGCGCAGCTTCACCGACTTTTGCGTCGATTTCGGCCTTTGGAAGACCCGCTGATTTAAGCGGAAAGCCAACGTTATCGCGCACCGACATATGTGGATAAAGCGCGTAGGATTGAAAAACCATGGCCAGCCCGCGTTTGCTGGGAGGTTCGGCGGTCGCGTCACGATCTCCGATCATAATCTGGCCGCGCGACGTTTCCTCAAGCCCTGCGATCATCCGCAAGAGTGTGGATTTCCCGCATCCAGAGGGTCCAACAAAGATGACAAACTCGCCTTCCTCAATGGACAGATCGACCCCTTTGATGACCTGCACTTGGCCAAACCACTTTTCAACGTTTTTCAGTTCGATTGATGACATTATGCAGCCCCCATCAGTTTTGCCTTTGGATCATGTCTGGCCCAAGCCAACCAGATTGCTGCCGTCCAAGTAAAAGCGGCGCCGCCGCAAGGTGTGGCGTCAAGCGGGTCGAAATACTCATAAAAACCATGCAGGCGGATGAGTTCCTCTGTCTCGCGGCGCAAACGTTCTTCTAAATCGGCACGACCTGACCTCGCTAAACCAATTGAGAGTAGCGCATTAACCACCGGCCATGTCGGGCCCCGCCAGTATTTGCGAGGATTAAAGATGTCAGCTTCGGGGTCCGCAGAGGGGATTCCATAGCGCACGGCATCCCAAACGCGCATCAAGTTTGCTTCTAATTTATCGTTTTCAGCCCCTGCCAGATAGGCAAGAAAGGCACCTGACCCAAGGATATTGGCAAATTCACCCGTGCGCAGGTTTTTGGCATCATAAGCGCCTAACTCTTCATTCCAAATCGTCGGCAGGGCGGCCCGCAAAGCACTGGCCCAGCCCTCTATTTCTGAAACATCTTTTCCAAGGGCGCGCCCCATTTCGGCGAGGTCTTCGTGGGCGCGCAGCAAGATAAAGGTAATTCCAGGGTCCGCCATCAGGAACGGTCCATCCGCGACGATTTTTTCATCGTTCCAGCCCGCGTCGCGGCCGAAATTCACCATCGTGATATAGCGGTCATAGTCTTCTTTGGTCGGGCGCATTTCAGGGTCGACATGGCCGGTATCCCGCCGCGTATACGGCCCCGCACCTGATCCATCGACTCCCGCCATTCCCTTATCCCAATCGGGGCAATTGTCACGACCACTTTCCCACGGGTGGGTAATCGCCGCCGCGCCGTGTGTACACCGAACTTCATGCCACCAGCGATGCCAATTTACGAGTTTTGGATAGAGCGCCTCTAGGCGGTTTTTGCCCACAGCTTTATCCATTTCCCAGACCCGTCGCACCAAGATTGCCGCGACCGGTGGTTGCGAGATTCCCGATGTTGCTGGCGTTTGATGGGTGCCCCAAACATCGGGGCCGGGGAAGTATCCCGGATCGGGTTTATGAAAAATAATGTGGGGAACCATGCCGCTGTCCCATTGGCTTGCCATTAGCGTGTCAAACTCGTCCCAAGCGCGGGGCTGATCGAACGTTGCAAAGCCCCAAGCCGCAAAAGCGCTGTCCCAATTCCACTGGTATGGGTACAGCCCATGCGTTGGCAAAGTATATCCGCCCTGATCGTTCTGGCGCAAAATATTGCGTGCGGTTTCATCGAGATCCATGTCTATCCCTTCACTGACCCAGCGGTCAGCCCTTTCGTCATAAAGCGTTCTAATCCAAGGAACAAAGCCATGATCGGAACCGTCGCTATGACCGACCCCGCCATGAGGTGTTGCCGTGGAATTTCGGATGAATTGAGGGAGGCTATCCCGCGTGTGAGGGTGAATTTCGAGGGATCATCCAACAGCATAAAGGCCAAAAGAAATTCGTTCCATGCGATCATGAAAACATAAAGGGAGACCGAGGCCATTGCGGGCAGTGAAAGTGGCAGCGTGATCTTCCAAATCACGGCCAGTCGCGAGAGGCCATCCATCAATCCCGCTTCTTCTATCTCGGCAGGCAATCCGCGAAAATACCCTTGCAGCATATAGAGGGCCACAGGGATCGTTGTGACCGGATAGATCATCACGATCCCAAAGATCGAATTGCGCAGACCAGTCATAGAGAAGGCGATATAAATCGGCAGCGCCAAAACGATCATGGGAACCATATAAATCAACAGGATCGACCGTGAGAACGCAGCGCGCCCTTTAAACCGCAAACGCGCGACGGCATAGGCCCCCGGAATTGCGAACGCCAAGGTGATAAAGACCGTTAGAACGGAAATGAAGAACGAATTAAACAAGTAGGTCCCGAAATTGAATTGTGTGAACAACTCGTCATAGGAGCGAAAAAGGTCCATTCCTTTTGACAAATCAATCGAAAAATCCAAAGGATTCTGGATCAGCTCTGATTGGTTTTTCAGGCTTGTCATCACCATGACGTAGAAGGGGATCAGCACGATCGCGGTAAAGAAAATATAGCCAAACCCTGTTAAAAATCGAATAATCGCCCCCTCGAACTCATGGCGCGTCAGCATGCCCGGCACAACTTCAGTTAGGATCAGAGCGAGCGAAGTCGCAAAGCCCACGCCCAACACTATAGCGCCAAAAGCCCGTGCAAAACCGCTGGTTTCGGGGCCAGTGAGCATGGGGCCTATGCCCAAAACCACCAGCACAAAAATGGCAATAGCACAGGAGAGGAGAACGATGCGGCCACGGCCAAAAGCCACCAATGCGCCGCCCCCCAAGGCTCCCCAAGCCAACGAAAGCAGGATGCTGGGACGAAAGGCCTCTCCAGTCGCAAATGACATCGTGACCGCGACCGTAATGGACAGAACCACCATCCAAAGCGCTCCTAAGACTGGGCCTGTGAGATATCCGCGTCGCATCATAGCCCTTCCTCCTGACTGATGTATTTGAAGAATAAGACCGAGAACATGAGCAAACATCCAAAGATGACAACGGCCACCGCCGCACCCGCCCCGATATTGGAAATGGCAAAGGCCTGTTCGTAAACATTAACGGTCAGTGTCCTCGTTCCAGCATTGCCGCCGGTTAAAAGGAAAATGTCGTCGAATTTGTTGAAGGTCCAAATGAACCGCAACAGGAACAAGACACTCAGAATGCCCAAAAGCTGCGGCACACTTAGATACCAAAATTGCTGAAACGGGCTGGCGCCGTCCATATCAGCGGCCTCATACATATCGGTGTCGATGCTTTGCATGCGGGCGAGAATGAACAGGAACGAGAGTGGGAAATACCGCCAAACCTCAAAAACCGTGACCATAATCAAAGCCAAGGGGCGATCGCCAAAGAAATTGATTGCTTCGCTGGTAACGCCCATCTGTAACAACAACGCATTAGCGGACCCCGAGAACGGGTCAAAAAGGATCAACCAAGCGAAGGCCACAGCAATGACAGGCGCGACATAAGGGAAAAGGTATAACCCCCTTAAAATACCTTGACCCCTGAAGGATTTATTGAGCAACAGCGCCGCAAACAGGCCGACAAGCAAAGCGCCTATAGTGCCGAAAACAGTATAGAAAAGGGTGACCCAAAGGACCTCAAAGAACTCTTCCCCGTTGAAAACGCGGGCAAAGTTATCAAGTGTGAAGGAGCCATCCGTTAGAACATTGGAGGAGACGCCCGTTGTGATCGCGGGGCTATCTTGAGGTCTTAGCGCGATGGTGAGGTAGGCGCTTCCAACAGTCACCGGAATTGACAAAGTCTCGCGATGTTTCGGCTCCCAATCGCCGAGATCACATTCAAGCTTGCGCCCCTCGAGCGAACAGCGGGCATCCAAAGACTGAACTTCGAGACCTTCAGGAACAATGTCTGAAAATGTAACGCCTTTAATGGGTTGATCTTGCGATGAATTGCGTAACCGGTAGCGAATGGTGGCCGCATCACCAATTGCTGCATAATCGCCCCGAATGTCTTCTCGCAACACAACTTCTGGCGCGCGCAAATCTGCTAGTTCAACCGGCTTAACCGAGATCCAGAAGATAGCAAGCAAAGGCAAAACAACAACGAGTGCGATCGCGATGATTGTTGGGGACAACAGCCCCCAAGCAAGCCTTGCTTCGCGTTTGGCCAGCGGTCCGGTGCTGGTTGGTGGAATAGCCCCCGCCATAATCACAAGTCTCCTGTTTAGCTGTTTTGCGGAAATCGTTTTGGTGCGGGGCCTCGCAAAAGGACGCCCCGCGCATAGTGTCGTGAAGTCCTATTGCACTGCTGCAATAGCCTCGTTGAGGGCTGCAACAGTCGCTGCGGCATCCCGTTCGCCATCAATGAATTCCCGCACATAGCGGTTGATGACTTGGCTGTTGATGATTGCCGAGGCCGCAGAAAGCTGGCCATCGGCCACACCCCAACGTTGAGCCACATCCAGACCACCCACGATCTCTTCGATCATGGCTGCGTCATAAAGCTCGCCCAAGGGGGCTTTGCGATCGACTCCAACGTCAAGTGTAGCCCAAAGATCGGCAAACTCGGTTGGGTTTTCGGCGGTTCCGCGACGAACAGGGAACTTGCCTTCAGGGGCAATCGCAAGCGTGGAGCCATAGCCTTCGTTCATCGAATATTTGACAAACTCCATCGCGGCATCGGTGGACGCGTCAGAGGTAATACCGAAGTAGCGCACATCTCCCCAAGCTGCGCCATCTGGGTTCGACGGGCCCGCAAAATTAGTTACGATCCCCGTTCCAGCGGCCAAATCACGCGATGTTGGGTCGTCGTTTACGGTGGGTGGAGCGCTGTCGCGCAAACCAGCCAATTCGTCGAGGATGAAGGGCGACCAGATGATCATTGCCGCGTTGCCGCTAAAATAGAGGCTGCGCGATTGATCCCAGTAAAGATCACCCGGAGGGGAGGCTTCGGCGATCGCTTTGTAGAATTCGAGCACCTCGATTGTGGCGGCTTCGTCCAAGGCTTGAACGCCATCTGGTCCAACTGGGGAAACGCCATTGGCCAAGAACACATGCTCCAGAACCTGACTCATAAAATTCTCGTCAATCTTGGTTGCGGCAACAAAACCGTACATCGATGGAGGGTTGTGAAGCGCCTCAACGGCAGCAAGAACATTCGCGTAGGTGTTTGGAGCTTCTAAGCCCGCGGCCTCAAACAGATCCGCCCGATAAACCAGCATCTGTGTCCAGCCATCAACCGGCACGGACGCATAACCACCATTAGCTGCAACCATTTCCAAAGCGCCCGGAGCGAATGTACCAACACCGAGTTCCTCAACAACATCTGTCGCCACGTCGGTATCAAGAATACCCGCATCGGCCCATGGGGCGGCATACTGTAAGGGGTGATAAATCACGTCAGGCAAATCGCCCGCGGCGAATGCGGCAGTAGCGCGTGTACCGAGATCATTCTCAGAAACGGGGATAACCTGAACTGTGTGTCCAGATGCCTTGGCAAAGTCTGCTGCCATTGCTTCTTGGCGTGCAAGCCGTTCGGGCTGCTCTTCTGTTGTCCAGAACCGCAACTCGTCAGCCTGTGCTGCGAATGCGCTAAGGATCAGTGTCATTGCGACGCCAGACCTCATGATAGATTTACTGTTAAGTTTCATTGTCTTCCTCCCATTAATATTGTCGTTTGTTTATTTTATTTGCGTTGGAGCGGGCCCCGTAGACCCGCGGTTAAGAAAAGTTGCCGAGACCGTTTCGCGTAAATCCTCTGGGTTTTCACCACGAATGCGCCTTATCAAAAGCGCCGCAAGCCGCTCTCCTGCGGCGCGATTGTCTACTGAAAACGTCGTCAAAGGCGGTTGAGCATAGAAGCCTTCAGGGATGCCATCATAGGCAATCACCGAGACGTCGCGGCCCACCCTGAGATTTAGCTTGGCGGCCGCGCGGTATACCCCCAAAGCCGCAAAATCAACGGCGCATAGCACTGCCGTTGGTGCGTTGCTTTGAGACAAAATCTTCGTTCCGACTCTCTCGCCGTCCTCGATCGTTACCGCGTCGCCATCCATTAAATCAGGATCGACGGCCAGCCCCGCTTCGGCCATACCGTCGCAAAAACCTTTTTGGCGCAGAGGCGCATAGGCATATTGAGTGCCGCCGTTTATAAACGCGATCCGTTGATGACCGAGCGCCGCAAGATGGCGCACCGCATCGTGCATTGCGTCTTCCCCACGGACATCAAACCAACAACAGCCATCCGGATTTTCTTGGCGGCCATATAAGATGAAAGGCACACCAGAATCCCGAAGCAGTTTTACGCGCGGATCGCGAGACATTGCACGCGGCAAAACAAATCCATCTGACTTGCCGTCTCGCAACAGGGCGCGGAATTTTTCAATCATTTGCGCGTTGCTGTCTGCGGTTGCCACCGTCAATGTCCAACCTTCCGCGCTCGCCCCGTGAGAAAGCCCCGCAAGAAACTCCGCCAAGAAGGGTCGCTGTGCATCATGGTCAGAAAACTGCAGAACCAATCCGAGCGAACGCGTGCGCCCCGTCTTAATTGCCTGCGCATGACTTAACGGTTGGTAGTTCATCTTTTTGGCCATGCTTTTCACGCGCAATTGGGTGGCCTCAGAGATATCAGGGTATCCATTCATAGCCCGAGACACGGTGGACTTGGTCACGCCAAGCGCGTTTGCCATGTCGGAAATGGTGATGTGCTTCGCGGCACGGTCACTCAATAAGTGTACCATAAATTTGTCCTCCCACGAATCAAGCTGATTTACGAAACCGGTTTCGGCAAGGGAAAAATTGCATTATCTTCGAAAGAGAAGCCACGTGACTCTGCCAAGGTGTCATTGCGAACAAGACAATGGGACACTTCAAAAAGTTTAACTTTTCGGCGACCTATCGCTAAGATCCAACATGCCGCAACGCAGAATTTATTGTGCTGTTGAACGGCGGCTCTGGGCCGTTCGTGATGGTGATAGGAAAGGGAAGTGGCTCGAATGCTGCGGTCGCAAAAACTCGTCAGGAAGGGCGGAAAGCGGAAGTTTGCTGCAACTTGCAGCAAGTCTGCTATTGGTTTTGGTGCTTACCAGCAGACGAATAATTATCAACAGGCAGACCACTCTCTATTGGTTCTTCAGGCAAGCTGCAGTGCCAGCCCAGATTTCGTGATAGCGTTTCAAAAAATGGGGTAGGATCAATTTGCTGACTTTCGTCGGTCACGGCATTTAGTCAATAGGGAGAATTAGAATGACGACAGTTATTATGACGCACAACGTTGAAAATATGGAGACCTGGCTCAAGGGTGGACACAACCGGAAACCCGCCTTCGACAAATTTTGCAAAAGCTACAAGGTCTTCAAACACACAGAGGATGATCGGGTTTCTATCGTATGTGAAGGTGCAGATATTGCGACGATGAAACAGGTGCTTGGCAGCGCTGAAACAACCAAAGCCAAGGAAGCGGACACCGTGGTCGACCCGATAGACGTTTTTGTCGAGATTGAAGGTGGCGATTAAGGCGAATCTACTTTCGTGCTCGATGCATGGTCTACAAGTAGAAAAAGCCGGCTCTGAAAAAAGGATTTTGGAAATGAAGCGCCGGAAGGCTTGGAATGCCAAGGTGAAGTGGACAAGTTCAAGTATCAGTAGCGACCTCCAAATGTGACCACGACAGTTTGGATTTTCCACGAAAACTACTTAATCAGAAGACTTGGGAGATGTTATCATTTCAAATCGTTGGTTGATCCTTGCTGTACTGTTTTTCGCAAGAACGGCGATGGCCTTTCAATTTCAATCTGTGGGGGCGCTTTCGCCTCTCATTATTGAAGAGTACGGCATCAGCCTTGCTGATATAGGTCTTCTGATTGGTCTTTACTTAGCCCCGGGCGTGGTCGTTGCGATCCCAGGAGGCGCAATCGCAGGGCGGTTTGGAGACAAACGCATCGTTGGCCTGAGTATGGTTCTGATGCTGATCGGCAGTGCGTTGATCAGCTGGGGAGCCGGTTGGGAATCGTTAATCTCTGGCCGGCTTATCGCCGGAATAGGTGGCGTTGCTTTGAATGTGGTGATGACCAAAATGGTGGTAGACTGGTTCGTCGGCCGCGAGATTTCAACAGCCATGGGTATTTTCATTAATTCATGGCCCGTCGGTATCGCGCTGGCCCTCCTAACTTTACCAAGAGTTGCGGCTTCGGGCGGACTAGAGCTTGCATGGATATTGGTGTTGACCACGACTGCAATTTCCCTTGCCCTGTTTCTCGTATTTTACAGCTCACCGGAAGAGGCTCCGGTTGCGCCCACAAGCATCAAACTGAAAAAACTACCACTCTATGCACTACTGTTGGCAGGTTCGGTCTGGGCATTCTACAACACGGCGCTGGCTATGGTCTTTAGCTTTGGACCAGCTCTTCTAAGCGAGAGAGGTTTACCTCTCACCTCAGCCAGCTCGATGACGAGCTTATTCATGGTCGTCATTGCAGTGTCGATTCCTATAGGAGGGTTCGTGGCCGATCGAACGGGCCGGCCAAATACAGTGATAATGATCAGCCTCCTAAGCTACATAGTTCTGGTGCCGATGATACTTTTCTTGCCCGTTGCAACAGTGCCCGCCAGTTTTCTGATTGTTGGCTTTTTCTTTGGCCTCGGCGCAGGGCCGATTATCAGCTTACCCTCAACGGTCCTTTTACCCTCCGTTAGAGCGTTCGGAATGGGCGTTTACTACACCTTTTATTATGCAGCAATGATGGCGGCCCCGCCATTGGCTGGTGCACTTGCCGACAAAGTTGGCAGTGTAGGAATAGTATTCGTTCTGGGAGCTGCGTTGATCGTTGCCAGTATGGTGACGTTAGGGGGCTTTAAGCGCGTCAGTTCCGCTTCGCCCTTGGACTAATATACATCGATTCAAATGGATACAGCGGAGCGTGGCACAAAGCCTGCTTACGATCTTCTAATAAGACCGGTGGTAAGTTTGGACGCAGAACGGCCCGTTGCGACTAGATACTCAGAAGTCAAATCTGGATCGATAAAAAGCTCCTTTGGAAAACATTTGTGAAAGAACAGGCCTGCAACTGACTGCTCACCTAAGAAACATCTTGGGGCAACTATTGGTCCTTGGGTTGCCATTTGAAGTTGCGTTCTAGGAAGGAAAATATTCATGGAGCGGATTGGAATTATTGGATTGGGCCGGAAGAAAAAATAGTTACCAAGGGCTGGAAATCCTTGCGGACCTGGGGACCAGCACGGATGACGCCATCTCTCGTGATATTCTTAATGGTGAAGGAAACTAATCAGTGTTCCCAGCTAACTTGTTCGTGATCCTAGAGGCGCTCTGCAATAATCGCTTGAATGCGCCCTAAGTGAGGGGCATGGATTCCTGCCTTTTCACGTTCGGTGACCGTATTGAGCACATAGTCAGCCATTGAACCCACATATCCGACAGCCGTTGCGAGAATGCGCGCGAGTTCATCTTCAGGCGGCTCTTCTTGATACAACAGAAAATCCCTGCACGCCGCGAAGGCAATGGCGGCCGGGTTCCCACGGCATCTCGTGTCTGGGCCAAGACAAAATGAACGGCGCCAGCCCTGCACCAAGCTTGTTCGCTGATCCGCGACCTCCAGATCAGCGATCCAACGGCAAAAACCCAAAGTTCATCTGGCTGGTGCATCTGAGATTAAATCTGCGCTGCGGTTTTGTGATAATAGCCCTCTTTCGGATCCGATATGCGCACAGGGCCGCGCTCTTCCACGCGCGAGGGCTATTTATCGACAAGTTCGCGGCTTAATCTTAGCTTGCGGCGCATATTTCATCTCTTCCAGAATATAATACCGTACCGCTAAGAAACGTTACCTAAGGTTCGTCTCCATACAGACTTCAATCTCCCCATATTCGGGAAAATCCAATGGATTTTCCACAACGACAAATCCCGCGCTGCGGTAGATACTTTGCGCGCTCGTCAACGAGGGATGGGTTGATAGAACCAACCTGCGATAGCCCAATTTGCGCGCAGTTGCGATGAGTTCAGTAAGCAATGCGCCCCCAACGCCCTGACCCCGCGCCGTAGTTTGCACGTACATGCGTTTGATTTCGCTAGTTTCGGTGTTAAATCGACGCAAACCGACACACCCGCGTCATCTTTAAGGGTGGCCAACAGCAGGCAACCCGTTGAGGGGGGCGTAATTGCCGGGAAGTGTAGAAATCTCCTTCTCCAGACCCCTGAAAGTAGCGGCATTGCGGGCATCCTCAGATTTCGCGAATGCCCAATCGGTAAATTCTCGGATTAGATTTTGAACGTTTTTGATCTCGTCTTTCGTGGAGGCGTGTCTGATAATACCATTTCACTTTCCAGTTTTTAGCTCAAAGGCAGCGTTCAAGACAATTGAGCCAATTTGAAGTGGCAAGTTTAGTGATCAGGGCTTTGTCATAGCCATGTGCACTTAGGGCCAAGAGAAAGTTTGGAACGCCAGTAACGTCCCCAATGAGCTTAGGTACGATACAACCGTCAAAATCTGACCCAAGGCCAACATGGTCTTCTCCCAAATGTTCGATCAGATAATCCATGTGTCGGATCATCGGTTGCCAATCCATTTCGGGCGAGGCCTTTCCGTCTTCACGAATATAGAAAGTGGCGTAATTGAAGCCGACCATTCCGCCAGTCTCGCGAATTTGCGCCAATTGCCGATCCGTCAAATTGCGCGGAGATTCACAACACGCATAGGCGTTGGAATGTGTGGCGACCAAGGGGCGTTGTGAAACCTTTGCCACGTCTTCAAACCCAGCTTGGTTCATGTGTGAAAGGTCGATCATGATGCCAAGCTGGTTGCACAGACGCACGAGGTCTTTGCCTTTTTCGGTCAACCCGCCGCCAATATCTGGCGAGCCCGGGAATTTCATGGGAACCCCTTCTCCAAAAATGGTCGGGCGGCTCCAAACGGGACCAAGCGACCGCAGCCCCATATCGTGGAATAAATAGAGCGCGTCGAGGTCGGGGCCGATTGCCTCCGCACCTTCCATATGCATGACGCCCGCGATGACATCCTTTGACATCGCCGCGCGTATTTCAGAGGCGGTACGGCAAACTTTGAAGTCGTCGGGTGCTGCGCGTTCCATCCGATGCAAAAGGCCCGCCATGGTTAGAGCCATCGGCTGGGCTTGGTCGTGTGACATCAAGGGGGGCATGGGCAACTCATAGGGTGGGTTTGCCATGAGGGCCGCAAAGTCCGGAGGTGGCCCCGCTGAAATAGGGGGGACGAATATTGCAAATAGACCGCCTGAAAACCCGGCATTCTTCATCCTCTGAAGATCAAGGTGTCCTTTTCCAGTCTTGCCCAGCCAAGTGTCTTCACGCGGTTCTGGTGTAAACATCAAGCGAAGAAGGAAATCGTTGTGTCCGTCAAAAAAGGGTATGATGTCGCGCATGAATTGTCTCCGTTTGAAATGGATTACTGTGTTTTTATGTGGTTCTGAACGTCATCGAGAAGTGTTGTGCACTCTTCTTCGACGATGCCAAGAGCATCGAATTGCCCGACAATGTTTTGTAAATACTCAAGGCTTGTGCCCAAAATCCCCGTCCCAGTACTGATAAATTCTATCTGCTCAGAGCGGCAAAGGTTTGGCTGGATATTCTCGGCGCTATGGTCCGCGATGAAGGCGAGTACACGGATGGGTTTGCCGTCAACCATTGCCGTCACAAACTTTGGCAAATATCCCGGTCCGACCATTTCCCGCCGCCATAGGATTTCTATTTCGGCGTCAACCTTTTCCCGGGCAATGTGGTAAACGAGGCCTTCACACCCATCTCCTGTGTCGAGGGCGGCAAACAGGCCCGGCGTTTCCACGGTTCCGCGTGCGCCCCAGACATCCTTAAGCACAAAGCGACGCGCATATTCTGTAACCCGCGCGCGACGCACCTCATCGAATATAAACGCAGGATCCCACATGAGCGACCCATACGCGAAAACCCAGAGATCAGAATCGCCGTGTAAATCAAGAACTGCGTTGCGTGAAGCTGTGCGATATTCGTCGGTGTAGAGCTTGTCGAGGACCCAAATAAGTTCTGGATACTTCGTAAAAACTTCTTCCGGTTTGAAATTCCGAAAGAAAGATTTCAGCGGATCACCAACCTTATCGCGTAATTCAGGGTGGTGAATGAAGGGGTCTGGTTCTGAATACATTAATTGTCCTCGCTTTTAAAAAACGGGCATCTGTTTCAGGTTGAAGCGAAGCCAAGTCAATAAGCAAGCTTTTTGGGATAAAAACTTTGCGCTCTCCAGTCAAATTCCGTCTGCTAAAAACCCCCGCTGAGAAGCGCGCTGAGTGTGTCGGGTCGATAAATTGAGGCAACTCCGCAAAGCATACCTAATGCCAAAATAGCGTTGCGGCAAAGCGTCAATGCCTGCAATGACGGACTGCGCCGCAACATTTGGAATTCTCGCTAACGGCGGCTTTGGGCCGTCCGCGTCGAACGGCCCAAACGTTTAAATTTCAATGGCTTCGGCGATCGCCAGAGTATCATCAAGTTCGTTACCCAAATATCTGACGGTACTGTCCATCTTTGTATGCCCCAACAGGAGTTGAACGGCGCGCAAATTGCCCGTTTTCTGGTAAATTTGGGTGACCTTCCTGCGCCGCATTGAATGGGTGCCGTAGGTGGTCACTTCCCACCCACGCCGACAACCCGAAGTTGACACGGCATCGTATCACAAAATGCGGCGCCGCATCCGAGGTCCGTTTCGAGCTCAAATTGACCGATGCTGCGCAGCGCACGACTGTCCGCGATTAACTTTCTGCATGGATGAATAGCTTGCGAAGATTACCCAGGAGGGTAACTTTGTCTAACGTGTTCATGGAGATTTTATGTTCCAATAATGTGGGGAGGCAAAGCGCCCTCCCGGTGCAAATTCAAATCAAGCTAACGCCCCGCTTAATTGTCGCAGGCGAATTGTATTTTTCAAATTAGTTAATCTACACATTGTGGCGCGAGCTTTGCCCGTGCCCAGAGCATGAAGGTTAAAACAATGACACGGGACTATACCCAACTTCTGTCACCTTCGGGTGCCGATAAACTTCCAAAACGCGAGCCTTCGCCAACGGAAAAACTTGGCTGGAAATCTTTCTTTAGCCAGCAAACCGGCATTGACGACATGACCGATATGCCGCCCGTTCGGGTGGTAGAAGTCCACAGAACCGGCCTCTATATATTGGGTGAGGGCCTTGATACTGTTATCCCACCCGGACCTGAGGCAACGGTAGGTGATTGGTTGCTTTATGATCAGCATCACCCATCGGATAGCAAGGTCTTGGACCGCAGCAGCGTGTTTGAACGTCGTGCGCTAGGATCAGATCGTAAACTGCAATTAATTGCTGCCAATGTGGATATGGTTTTCATTGTGTCGTCCTACAACAGGGATTTTTGACATCGCGCGGCTTGAGCGCCATGTTGCTTGGCGTTTGACGCAGAGGTTACACCCTTGATATTGCTCACGAAAGCTTATTTTTGTGATGATCCAACCCCCCTACGTGGCCGAGGCCGGCGCAATTTTAAACCGCGTGCTGGTCTAAGCGCTTGATGCTTTGAGCGCGGCGCCAATCGCCAAGCTTGCTCCATGGTGCAAGTCGGGGCAAACGGTTGCGTTTCTTGGCTCGTCTGGTGTCGGGAAATCCACATTGCTCAATGCTCTCTTTATGGTTGGTGTTGCTGATACGGCGGCCATTCAACGTGCTTTAGGGCGCGGAGAGATTGATTCTGCTAGACTTGCGCGATGGAACAAATTGGCTGCGGAAGGGCGTTTTAACTCTCCCGCAATGGCCGAACGTAAAAGCGCCGACAAATTGCTTCACAAAATGATCAACTCGATTCAGCAAAAACCAGAAAGGAAGACAATGATCCGTAAATACAAAACCGAAGACACCGAGGCCCTGATCACCATCTGGGATCATGCGGAACCACTCGCCCATCCGTTCTTATCGGCTGACGTCAGGGGGCAAGTGCGTGAAGACATGCGTAATATTTATCTGCCGAATGCCGAAACTTGGGTATTGGAAAACGGCGGAGCGCCCGTTGGTTTTATTGCTATGATCGACAAAGAAATCGGCGGACTGTTTCTTGACCCATCTCAACAAGGCAAGGGCATGGGCCGCCAGATGGTCGATCATGTGGTGTCTTTGAAGGGACCGCTTACAGTGGAAGTGTTCAAGGACAACAAAATAGGGCTGCCGTTTTACAAACGTTATGGTTTTGAAGTGGTCGGCGAAGGCGCTTTTGATGCCTCCGGTGATGAAACTTTCAAGATGGCGATGCCGACCTCGTAACAGTCGTGTGGAGGGCAATGTTTACTATTGCCCTCCACAGTCACCCGAAACATCTGGGTGAATTGTCCACTGGCAGGACGACCAACATTGGTCCGAGCTGTAGCGATGGCTCCGTTTGAGCCCTAAGCTATCTCGTATCTTGAGGTAACTAAGCCCGATGGAAATGACGTCGACTCTAAAAGGTGCAGGTCAATATCGGAATCCAAAGCGCCTAACATCCGTTTGCCTTCACCGATAAGGATCGGAACAACAGTCAGGGTCATATCTGCGATCAATCCTTCGCGCATGAGGCTTTGGATGATTGTACCACCGTCGATATAGGCACGTTTCCAGCCTTGCTCTGACAGGGACACCATGAGTTGCCGGTGCGCGCGTGCAACAAACCCATCGAGACTCATCGCCATAAACATATGACCTGTTGTTATTGCAATTCTCCTGAGCGGGCATGAGATGCCCTCATATTTATAATGCTCATTAAGGCAAGCCGCATGTAGCCCAAAGGTAGCTTCGTTCTGCGTAGTTGACGTTGGTGTTCACCGCAGGGAATGGACCCTCCGAGCCCACTTTGACTGATGCTGCGCGTTGTACAAATGTCTGCTAAGCGTTCTATGAAAGCTGATCAGTTTAATATCGTTTCCATTGCCCCTCTACCAATACCGGCAGGCCCTAGTTGGCGGGCAGGATACTCGGCATCTCGTAGGCCTTGAACGCTTCGACGTCAGGGCGGTAGGCGCGAAGTAGAAAACTCCAGCCATCGTCAGGGGTTGCGACGTAATTGGGGGCCAACTTCCGGCAATCTTCGGCGCCAAAGGCTACCTTGAAAGAACCATCGTCGTTGGTGGTGACACCGCGGCTGGAACTCACGATGTTATCTGTATTGGTCATCAGATATTTTTCGGGTCCATACATCGTGATCGAATAAAAGGCTTTGACTTCAACTTTGGGAAAAGTCGCCGTGTAGCACGTACCGCCCTTGGCATCCTTGGGACCGCCACTGGCGTACATGGCGTTCTCGTTGGCCGAAAGGCCCCATGCACCAGCCGTGACATAGGTGAAGAATTGCCAATCCTTGACGTCCTCCACACGTTTCACCATTGCACCGAATGAGTTCGGGAGTTTGGAATACTGAACCAACAGGGCAGTGCGCACTGTCGTGAGCGTTTTCTTGTCAACATCGGGCAGCTTACCGCCTGTCGCCGCGCCGGTGATCTTGTATTTCGGCTGATACTCTTTCGTTATCTTTGCAACGTCTTCCGCTGTGCCGTCGGTTCCCATCCGGACACCAACAGCCACAAAATCTGTGGCAAAGTCACTGGCTTTATAGGTCTGTGTGCCACCGCCATAGACGTAGAATGGCGTCATGTGATCTTCGGTGATGATCTGGGTCGCAATGAAACGGTCCCCCACCTCCGGCAATTCCAGCGTAAAGCCATCTTTAGCGTTCACCACGGCGATTGAATAGACCGTATCGAGGTTCGGCGACACGACCCAATGGTCGGCGGCCTTGGTTAGGCCCTGAAAGTTGAAAAACTCGTTCATGCTCGCGCGGCCAAGGAAGTCCGCAAAGAACGAGTTGCTTTCCGCGTTGATGTATTCGGCGGGGCTCATGCCGTAATCCCTTGGATTGGTTGCCCATTTCGAGCTGTCGATATCTGGAATTTCTGCGGCTGCGGCGCTGGAAATTGCAGCTAGTACGGCGGATGTCAGGAGGATTTTCATTGTGAATAACCTTTGGCTGAATGTTATTAATGCGAAGTGGCGGAGCGTCGTTCCACATGGTCAGTTGGTCACTTACTCAGAGGCTGGTGACTTCCAACCTCCATTGAACGCTTCTGCCGGAGTGGTGCCGTGAGTGTAAAAGGCCGGCGCAAAGAAGCCCACCGACATCATATCCGCAGCAAATCTGAGTTTTGATAAGCACGTGTCAAATATCCCATTAGATTTCCCTCTACTGAATATTCTCCGCAAACACGCCGATCAAGCGCATAGAAAGAGGCGGCCTCAACGAGCGACCGCTTGGGGCAGCGAATGACCGCTTCTCTAATTGGGTAATTAGGTCAAGCTCTTTTTCCTTGTTGTTTTGGGTCTTTGTCACTCATCCGGGTCACGCTTCTCTTCGCAGTCTTTTTTGATGTTCGAATGGCATCGCTGCAAGCATATGTCGGATCGGCAGTGGAGAGCCCCGTTTTCCGGCGCGCTTCAAGATGCGCAGCAGACATTTTCGGCTTCTTCTATTACCTGACAGGGCATGTTTACATGCCTGAGAAGGCACGAACCTCGTCCGGTGAGGGACGACCCCGTTAGGATTGTGGGTTGGCGTTCTAGATCATGCCATGCCTCCCACTTGGTCCTGACGAAATTCTGTGCCATCGATCCACATGCGGTGCATTAGGACGGCCAACTTACGTGCGACAGCTACGACGGCGCGGCGACGCCCTTTGGTGCGCATCAATCGCATACCCCAAGATTTGATCTGGGAGTTTGCCATCGTTCGCATAAGTAGCGCATTCGCCGCTGCATATAGAACAGCCCGAACATCTCGATCACCAGCCTTGGATATCCGCCCTGGATTGTCATGCTCCCCTGACTGATATCTTCGCGGTGTAAGTCCAAAGTGTGCGCCAACGGTGCGGAATCTTTTAAAACGGGTTGGTTTATCGACCGCCGATTTAAAGCTCAACGCAGCGATTGGACCGACGCCAGGAATAGTCATCAATTTTATGCAGACATCATCTTGACTGGTGGCCCTCTTAACGCGCCGATCCAGTTCTAAATAATGTTGATACAGAGCGACCCTGGCATCGAGCAAGGGCACGAGAGCATGTGCCAGAACGTCATCGATCTCGATCATCGGCCGTACAACGCTGTCGAAGCTACCATGCTTAACTGTTTGAGGAAGGCGGACGCCAAATACCTTCAAAAGCCCACGAACCTCATTGGCTAAATCCATGGTCTTCTTCGGCAAGGCTTTGCGTGTACTTAACAACGCGCGAAGCCCATGGGCCTCACGGCTTTTCATATGGACAGGACTAAACCAGCCAGTGCGCAATATTTGCGCGATGCCTCGAGCATCTGTTTTGTCGGTCTTATTTCTCATCGCTGACAGAGCAGCGCACACTTGGCGGGCCTCCATGTAGACATTATCAAAACCTTCATCGCGCAGGCCAAAGAAAAGATGCTGGCTCATTGATCCAGCCTCAAAGCCAACACGTTCAATCGGATGTGGGAATGCCTCAAGGCATTCGGCGATATCACTGACCTCACAAGGCAGTTCACGTTCGAACAGCACCGTTCCTTTACTGTCCACAATGCAAAGCGCACAGGATCGCAACGACACATCTAATCCAACATAATATTCGATCACCTATCTCCCTTGTTCACAGCTATTCTGTGATCTTAGTGGGAGCTTGGCCTAAAAGCGAAAGGCTGCCCAATTACATATGCTTTCCGCCCATTTCTGCCTGGGGTCCTACCGGCCCAAACCTGCCTTTCGCAAAGGGCCGCCACACCGCAGTTCAGCGTCCCCAAAGCGGACATCGGCGCTTGTTACACCGATGTCCGCTATTGTTTTTGATACTTCCTACGGATGTTCAAGGCCGTAAAAGCGTTACATGCTAGGCGTCTAAGATTGTGGTTACCGTTTCACGGAAGAAATCCATAACGCCGTCGGTCTCATGTGAAATGATATAAGTGAGGCTGGTGACGTCGCGTTGCCGCACGCCGTAGAAGAAGCGCTGATTGAAATGGGTCAAGTGCCAGCCATCTCCCAACACAAAAGTTTCTACACTTAGCGCCTCGGTGCCTTTTGGGAAAACCTCCCGACCTAGCCGCTCGATCATGGCCATCATGCCTTCGCGGGAAGTCGCTTGTTGCCAACTGGTATCCGTTTCGTCGCGAAAATGATCGATACGGAAATCAATGACGTCTGAAATCAGTTCGAACATCGATGGATCACCAGCAACGAACTTGGTGAGTACTTTGCCGATGGCGGTCGTCTCGGGTTTTACGGGGGTCATATGCATATTCAAACGCTCCTATTTGCTGTCATGAGGCGTATATACGGCGACCTCTAATAGAAGGTAATTGCTATTCTGTTTGGTTGTTGTATAGCTAATGCCTATGGTAGAATTAAACACACTGCGTTATTTTTCGAGCGCATTTGAAACAGGGACGTTCAGCAAGGCCGCACGCCTCAATGGTGTCAGTCAGCCTACAGTGTCTGCGGCGATCCTGAAGCTGGAAGACCGATTGGGGATGCCTCTGTTCCAGCGTTCGAAATCAGGGTTGGTGCCAACGGCACTTGCCCGCAAGCTTTATTACGACACTGTGGATAGCGTGAGCCACCTCTCGACGCTGGAGAGCCGTCTGCGGGACCAACCCCAGAAGATCGTTCGAATCCACTGTGCTCCTGACATGCTGATTCACGGGCTTGCACCGGGCTTGCACAGTTTGCGCCGGAGCATAGCGAACCTGACCTTTCGTTTCACTGAGGACCCGGACGACTGCGATCTCGCGTATGTGTCGGATAAATGCGTCCCGAGCACACACGAATTTATTCCTACCGCGGACGAGGCGTTTCGCATTGCCGTTGCGCGTTTCCATCCCTTCGCCGGGATGTCCGGCATCCGTCTCGCTGATCTTCAAGGCGAGCCTCTGATCCACCGGCCATATTGTCCGAATGCCGATCGCATGGATCTGGCTACGATTCAGACTTCCGCTGCAGCGCAAGCGATGAACGATCCGCAGCTGCTTGATCTGGTGGCCGCTGGCCTAGGCATCGCCTTTGTGCCGCAGTCACACGGAGATAGCCGCGAAAACATCATAGTGCGTCCGCTGATTGATGCGGATGCTGGGTCTCGGAGGATCGGGGTTTCTCATCGCAAATCCGCCTTCTCTGCAAATTTGGCCGAGAGGTTGACAACAATTGCTCCGTCGCAAAATCTGGAAAACCCGATCTAGTTCACTATTTAGGTTTGTGAATGTACTGGTTGAGGATACCCTGAATGATTATCAATAGACATTCACCTTAACCGACATTCTGCTGGCGAAGCCATACTGCTGCTGTTCGCTGAGCTTGCATGGAGTCCAAATTGCAAATTTCCGAGTCATGTCGAATGTCCGGATTAACAGATGCCATTCTTCGGCATGACATGAAGGTAATTTACACGCGCACTTCGAAAAGATGGGCTTCCTGCGGCACAATGAAGACATTGTTGACAGCATATTTTTCAAGCCTAACGGCAACATCTTCGACAACTGCGCGCGTAACGGCTTCACCTGAATCGCTTAAGTCCTTTTCCACAGGCAACGCCATAATCTGTTCGAAAAGATTTTCGAACCGCCGTTCAAGTACAATTTTTTGATGGGCCTCAATGACGAAACCGACTTCTTCAAAAAGTTCCATGATTACATCCGCATCGCGGAAAGAAAACGGCGCTTTTGCTTTGTTAGATGCAGCTTCGCCAACATGATCGGCTAACGCTTCGGACAGCGCTCCGTTAAACGGTGAAACTGCACTCCAGCAGGTTAGTTTGAGTTTCCCACCCGCTTTGAGCACGCGCCGAATTTCCGCCAGCGCTGCTGGTTTGTTTGGGAAAAACTGTAAGCCCTGTTGACAGAAGGCCAAATCAAAGCTTCCATCCTCAAACGGAAGTTCGCAAACATCAGAAGCAACATATGCCGCATCATGGGCATCCGACGGATGGCGTTGTCTCGCCAAGTCAATCATTGTTTCATTCAAGTCTGCGCCAACAATGCGGCCATCCCCAAGAAGACGTTTGGCAATTTCGCGTGTGAGAGCCCCCGTACCGCATGCGATATCAATAATATGCGCACCTTCTGGTAAAGACATTTTATCCAACGTAGCCCGCGCCAATGGCGCAAACATCGCAGGCACACTATGACTGTCATATTTTTGCGCTGCCGCATGTGTTAAGCGAAATTTGTCCATTTCAATCCCTCTTGTCCAAGATGTCGACAGGTTCCCGCGTGTAGGTAACGTACCATAAGCGACCGGACTGCGTTCCAATTTTTTAGGGGGCACGTTCGCGAGTTTTGTTCAAATCAGCTTCTAAAACGTGCAAAAGCTAACATTTTAGGACTCGGCTGGAAGTGGCGTTTTGTCCGGAGGCTGTGTGGAAACCCGGCTGATCTTGGTGCCCTTAAGAGTTTTTGACGTTCGTGTCCATTTTGGCACGATATCGTTATTCCGCTACCCTGATGGATCATGGTGGCGCTCAGGACAGTC